>CAZLJN010000035.1:0-12172 GCA_964559815.1 uncultured Propionibacteriaceae bacterium | reverse complement strand
CGGCTGGAGCCTGGCTACACCGGAGGCGAATATGCCGCCGATCTCGACCCGGCCGAAGCCAGCCAGCTGCGGGCCGTGGTGGCCGAGCTGGGCCTGGGCAAGGAGCGGGTGCTCTCCCAGGTCGGACGCGACGAGGCCGCCGAGCGGTGGCTGGCCGGTCCCGGCGGGCCGGAGACGCCGATGGCCTCTCAGGCTCCGGCGGAGTGCGCGACCTGCGGTTTCCTGGTGGGCCTGCGTGGCGGCCTGGGACGGCTGTTCGGGGTCTGCACCAACGAACTGTCGCCCAGCGACGGCACCGTGGTGAGCTTGGCGCACGGCTGTGGCGGGCATTCCGATGTCAGCGAGCCCAGCCGGGGCGTCGACCTGTCAGTCCCGGTGTGGGACACCGTCAGTATCGACACCAGTCTCTTCGATTGAGTAACGGGCGCCGCGATGTCCGCGGCGCCGCTTGCGTCCGCGCATCAAGCCGATAGCCAGGCCGATCAGGCCGATCGCGGTGCCGGTGATCGCCACCCAGAGGTACCAGGCGCGTCCGGTGGCGGTGAGCGGTTCGAGGAAGATCCAGCAGGCGACGGCGCCGGCCGCGAAAGCCGCCGTACCGGAGCCCACGACCGCGATGCCGTCTGGATCCAGAGCCCGGACGGGCGCCTGCACCAGGATCGGCCGGTGCTCGCCGGCGTTCTGCGTCACGGACAACACCATAGACGTAACGCCGTGGCTCTAGCATTCGCCCCATGGCGAACGCTTCACCGACGGTTACACCGTCCACCTCTCCCAAGAATGGCTTGGACT
Source organism: uncultured Propionibacteriaceae bacterium (assembly GCA_964559815.1). GTDB lineage: Bacteria > Actinomycetota > Actinomycetes > Propionibacteriales > Propionibacteriaceae > Propionicimonas. Next base: position 11,380 of record CAZLJN010000035.1, on the reverse strand, counting down.
CCTGGTTCGAGCTCACCAAACGTGGTTCCACCATGGGTCGCGAGATCCGCGGCGGTCTGGTCACGTTCTTCACGATGGCCTACATCATCATCCTCAACCCGATCATCATCGGTACCCAGGTCGATGTGACCGGACATCTGATCAGCGGCGCGCTGCCGACTGATCCCAATGCGGTTCCCACCTCGATGGCCATGGTGGCTGCGGCGACGGCGCTGATCGCCGGCATCCTCACCATCCTGATGGGCGCCTACGCACGTTTCCCGATCGCGCTGGCCACCGGCCTGGGCCTGAACGCGTTGGTGGCCTACACCATCGTCAAGCAGATGACCTGGCCGCAGGCCATGGGTCTGATCGTCTGGGAAGGCGTGCTGATCCTGATCCTGGTGCTCACCGGCTTCCGGAAGGCGATCTTCAACGCGGTGCCGCGCAGCCTGCGCACCGGCATCTCGGTGGGCATCGGTCTGTTCATCGCTTTCATCGGCCTGGTCGACTCCGGCGTCGTCCGCAGCGCCGTCGGCACCCCGGTGCAGTTGGGCATCTACGGCCAGTTGCTGGGCTGGCCGATCGCGATCTTCCTGATCGGCCTGCTGATCCTGATCGTGCTGTTCGTCCGCAAGGTGAAGGGCGCGATGCTGATCGCGATCCTGGCGGCCACCGTGGTGGCGGTGATCGTCCAGACGGTGCTCAACCTGCCGCTGATGAAGGACGCCACCGGTGCCGTGGTCAACCCGACCGGCTGGATCCAGAACCTGCCGACCGTCGGCGAGTTCGCTGCCCCCAACCTGGGCCTGCTCGGCCGGGTGGACCTGTTCGGTGGCTTCACCGGTGCCTCCGGTCCGGCCGCGGTGCTGGGGCTGGTGCTGCTGGTCTTCTCGCTGCTGCTCAGTGACTTCTTCGACACCATGGGCACCATCGTGGCCGTGGGTGCCGAAGGTGACCTGCTGGGCGACGACGGCAACCCGCCGCGCACTCAGGAGATCCTGATCGTCGACTCCGTGGCCGCCATCGCTGGTGGTCTGGGTTCGGTGTCGTCGAACACCTCCTACATCGAGTCGGCCTCCGGTGTCGGCGACGGTGCCCGGACCGGCATCGCCTCGATCGTGACCGGTCTGGCGTTCCTGGCGAGCGTGTTCCTGGCTCCGCTGGTGCACATCGTCCCGGCCGAAGCGGCGACCCCGGCGCTGTTCTTCGTCGGGTTCTTGATGATGGCTCAGGTCATTCACGTCGACTGGGAGGACCCCGAGCAGGGCATCCCGGCCTTCCTGACCATCGTGCTGATGCCGTTCACTTACTCGATCACCGTGGGGATCGGCGCCGGCTTCATCGCTTATGCACTGATCAAGGTAATCCGGGGCAAGGCCAAGGAGGTGCACCCGCTGCTCTACGGCGTGGCGGCTGCCTTCCTGATCTACTTCGCCCAGGGCGTCATCACCGCACTGATCAAGTAGTCACCACCGATATCACGGGCGTCTCGGCACCTGCCGGGGCGCCCGTGGGCGTTGTCAGGACCGGAAGATCGCGACCAGGTCGGGCTCGGCCCGTCCGTCCGCCTGCGCAGCCTGGATCCATTGCGGGAACTGGTCGAGGAAGTCGATGACCGGCTCGGCGAACTCGCGGTGAGCCGGGCTCAGCTCGGCCAGCGCGTCCGGCCAGGCGGCGCGCATGGCCTGGGCGTGCGGCCCGGGGACCCAACCGGCGGCCAACCCGCCGCAGCGGGTCAGGCTGACGCCGAGATTGGCCTTGAATAACTCCGAGATGCCGTAGCGGGCAGGCACCTCGGCGCGCACCAGATCGAAGTCGAACTCGTTCAGCCCACCCTCGGTCAGCGGCCACTTTCCGTGGCCGGCGGCGAGCGTGTCCAGCCAGAACTCCAGCAGGTTCCACGCCTCGACCAGGCGGTGGGGCGGGACGAAGCGTCCACTGAGCAGGGTGTCGACGTCTTCGGCATTCGGCACGCCTGGACGGGGTGCGGCCGGATCGCCACCATGACGCAGGAACGGGCCGAGCTTGCCCAGCAGTCCGGGCTGCTGCGGGCCAGACGTGCCGAACCGCTCCCGGGCTGCCTGGCGCAGGCGGTCGGCCAACTCCGGTTCCGCGCGGAAGATGGCGCGCACCTCGTCGATGCCGATGGCCCAGAGCTTCAGGGTGCTCATGGGCTAAACCTAATGGCCGCTGTGCGATTTGGGGACACCTTCCCCGCCGTGCGTGGCGACCGGTGTTCGAAACCTCGCCGGTGAGCGACCGATTGGGATCGGGTCGGTAGGCTCAGCGACATGATGATGGTGCTGCGTCGGCTACTGGCCGCGGCTGCGGTCGCAACCGCAATGGTGATCGGTTCTGGCGCGATGGTGGCTCAGGCCGCCCCGACTCCCTCGCCTACCGCGTCGGCGAGCACGCCCGGGACGACGGCGACGCCCGGCGCCACGCCCACCGACAACGGCGACACCGACTTGAACATCACTCCCGACACTGCACTCGACAACACCCGCATCGTCTGGGTCTTGGGCGGCGTGGGGCTGGTTGCGGTGATCGCAGCCGCGGTGGTCATCGCCCGACGCTGAGCAACCAGTTCAGGCCTGTTCGTTCAGACTGATCGGCGCGACCCGCACCCGGGCGCCGAAAGCGGTCAGCACGCCCGCGTTCGGATCGGGGACGTTGGCGATCGTGATCCGCCGCAGCGCGGCGATGGCGGCCAACCGCTCGTCCCGCAGCACCCGCTCCACTCCCGCCTGGTCGCCGCCGACGGCCAGCGCTTCGGCATTCGTGCCGAGCAGGACGTCGATGGCATCGGTGGTCGCCTCGTCATAGGCGTGGCGGGCCTGATTGTCGCGGCGGCGGGCATAACGCTGCTGCGACCACCCGCCGGCCTTGGTCTTGCCCTGCACGTAGTGGTGGTCGTGTCGTCCGGTGATCTGGACGTCCCCGCGAAACACTCCGACCGCGTGGCCGCGGCGGCGCACGATCAGGGCGGCGACCGTCCGTTCCAGCTGGTAGGCGGCGACCAATGCGGTCAGCGGGTCGTCCGTGGCGGGCAGTGGCCCCCAACGCAGCGCGATCCGGGCCTGGGCCTGATCGGGGCAGGTCAGCAGCACCGCGTCGTCGTCGATCACCACCGACGGCGCGCCGTGGCGCTGAGCGAAGCGCTGCAGCCAACCGGGCAGACGATCGGGTGGTACCTCCACAGTGCGTGCCCAATCCGAAGCCATGGCTATAGTCTGGCGGCATTGAAGGGGAGGCGCATGGGCGAGCTGATCGATACCACCGAGATGTACCTGCGCACCATTTTCGAGTTGCGTGAAGAAGGGGTGCCGCCGCTGCGTGCCCGGATCGCCGAGCGGCTCAAGCAGAGCGGCCCGACGGTGTCGGAGACCGTGGCGCGGATGGAGCGCGATGGTTTGGTAACCCTGCATGTCGACCGCCAACTGGAGCTGACCGAGGCGGGCCTGGCCCGCGCCGCCCAGGTGATGCGGCGCCACCGGCTGGCCGAGTGCCTGCTGACCGACGTGATCGGCCTGGATTGGGCGCTGGTACATGAAGAGGCCTGTCGGTGGGAACACGTCATCTCCACCGATGTGGAGCGGCGGTTGGTCGAGGTGCTGAATCATCCGGTGACCTCGCCGTACGGCAACCCGATCCCGAACCTGGTCGAGTTGGGGGAGTCGTCGAAGACGGCGAAGTTCCTCGACGGGGTGGAGTCGTTGGCATCCCGGCTCCACGACGGTGGTCCGCAGCGGGTGACTCTCGTCCGGATCGGTGAGTCGGTTCAAGCTGAGCCCGAGTTGTTGACGAGGCTTGCCGACGCCGGCATCACCCCCGGCGCCGAGGTGTGGGCAGCCCTGGAGCCGCGTGGGCTGCGGATCGGTGAAGGGGTATCCGCACCGGTGCTTGCCGCGGAGGTGGCCGACCACCTCTTCGTGACCGTCTAGCGGGGAATACTGGCCGGGGATTCCTGGTTGGGAAGTCGTACCCCAAACGTGAGGAATCCCATGGCAACCATCGCTGTTACCGCCGAGAATTTCGGCGACACCATCAAGGACAACGGCATTGTGTTCGTGGACTTCTGGGCGGCCTGGTGTGGTCCGTGCCGGATGTTCGCCCCGGTCTTCGAGCAGGTCTCCGAGACTCACCCGGACGCGGTGTTCGCCAAGGTCGACACCGACGCCGAACAGGCTCTGGCCGGTGGCTTGGAGATCACCTCGATCCCGACGCTGATGGCGTTCCGGGACGGCTATCTGGTCTTCCGTCAGCCCGGCGCGCTGAACAAAGCTTCTTTCGAGGATCTCGTCGAGCAGGTCAAGGCGCTGGACATGGAGAAGCTGCTTGCCGAGGCCGACAAATCCTGATCGGCATGTCCCCCGGATGAGTGACACTTCGGGGGCTCTGGTCGTATACTTGGTGACAGGTCCCTGCCCCATCCCCCCGGGCAGGGACTTTTTCATGCTCTGACGAGGTCGTCGAGTGTCCCACTTCCGGCGCGTCACGGCGTGATCAGGGGTAATACTAGTCAGCGGCAGTCGGGAAATTTCATCACTTGCCGTCTCCTTGGCGCCGTTCTATGTAGCGCCCATGGTCGACAATCGCACCCCTTTCAGGGGGTAGGCGGCACCTTCGGTACCGGGTTTCCGGTCGTCGCGCGCCTCGGGCATGGGTATTGCTGCCACCCTGCAGCTGGGGGCGGGGGTGGGGTGGCCCCAAATTCCAGATCAATCGATTTACCAGCAAGGCTTGGCTAGTCTGATCTCGAACGAGGAGGAGACAAAGTGGTTGCCTTTCCTGAACCAGTCGACCTGGCGACTTTGGTGGTCGGCGATATGCCCGGAGACAAGGTCGAGATCAACCAGACCCATCTGGCCAAGGCCCGAGTGATCTTCCCCCGGCTGTGGGAGCTCATCGACCCGCTCCTGGATGCCGCCCCGCATCATCGCGCCGTGATCTCGGTCCACGGTGGGTCGGGGGTCGGCAAGTCGGAGACCGGGGCGCTGCTTGCCCACGGTCTGCGCAGCCACGGCATCGCCACCTATCTGCTGTCGGGCGACAACTACCCGCGCCGCATTCCGCAGGCCAACGACGCCGAACGGCTTCGGGTGTTCCGCGAGGGTGGCCTGCGGGGGCTTTCGTCGTCCGGGGAGCCGGCGGCCGATATCCGGGGGCCGCTGACCGAACTGCAGCAGGCCAACCTCGACACCGATCCGTCCCAGGTGTCGGCCCATCCGTGGCTGCTCGACTACCTGGCCGCCGGACGCCAAGCGCTGGCCGACTACCTCGGCAGCCCGGCCGAGATCGACTTCGACCAGCTCAATGCGATCCTGCAGTCCTTCCATGACGGCGCTACCAGCCTGCGGCTGAAGCGGACGGGGCGCACCGCAGACCAGCTGTGGCACGACGAGGTCGACGTGACCGGCGTGCAGGTGATCGTCCTGGAGTGGACCCACGGCAACTCGCCCTACCTGCACGGCGTCGACGTGCCGATCCTGCTCAACAGCACGCCGGAGGAGACTCTGGCGCACCGCCGCTCCCGCGCCCGCGACGGGGCGGTCGATTCGCCGTTCACCAGCCTGGTGCTGCAACTGGAGCAGGCTCAGCTTCAGGCGGCTGCTGCGCGGGCGGCCATCATCGTGGCCAAGTCGGGTGAGCTGCTCAGCTATTCCGACTATCTGCAGCAGATGGGCGGGGCGGGTCCCGGTTCCGCACCGATGCTCAACCTCTACCCCGACAGCCTGGGCGGCAACCTGGCTGCGGTCGCCGACTTCCTGGACGGCCCCGCGCGCGGAGCTTTCGGGTCGGCCTACGTGCTGCCCAGCATCTTCAACTCCGACCTCGACCGCGGCTTCTCGGTGATCGACTACGAACTGAACCGCTGGCTGGCGACGGAGCAGGATCTGGCGCGGATCGCGGCCGCGGGGGTCGACCTCAAGCTCGATTTCATCCTCAACCACGCCTCGGTGCTGTCTCCGCAGTTCGCCGACTTGCTGGCCAAGGGGGACGAGTCGGTCTACCGCGACTTCTTCATCGACTGGAACCGCTTCTGGGACGGTCACGGCGAGCTCACCGAAGCCGGGTACGTCCAGCCCGACCCGGCACTGCTGGCCGACATGTTCTTCCGCAAGCCGGGACTGCCGATCCTGATGGTGCGCTTCCCCGACGGCACCGAACACCCCTACTGGAACACCTTTTACCAGCAGGTGCGCTACCCGGTCTTCGAGGCCGAGGATCTGTTGGCCGCCACCGCCGGGCAGTATCACCTTGCCGTCGTCCTGGCCGAGCGGATCAACGCCGCGATCGCTGCGGGCGGACGTCCCGGCGACGCCGACTTCGCCGGGCTGGAGGCGGTCGCTGCGGACGGAATCGCCGCCGCTGAATCCCGGCGGCGCTACCTGGGTCAGATGGACCTCAACATCGACTCCGAGCTGGTCTGGCAGTTCTATGCCGACACCATCGACAAGCTGGCCGGTTACGGTGCCCGGATCGTCCGGCTGGATGCGTTCGCGTATGCGCCCAAGCGGCCCGGTGCCCGCAACTTCCTCAATGACCCCGACACCTGGGTGCTGCTGGCCAAGGTCAAGGAGTTGGCCGATCGCCGCGGGTTGGTGCTGCTGCCGGAGATCCACTCCACCTACGACGAAGGGGTGCATCGCCGGCTGGGTGACCTCGGCTACCTCACCTACGACTTCTTCGCGCCAGGCCTGATCATCGATGCTCTGGAGTCCCACGACGCCGGGGTCCTGAAGCGCTGGATCTCCGAGGTCGTCGACACCAAGTTGCGGACGGTCACCATGCTCGGCTGCCATGACGGCATCCCGCTGCTCGACCTGAAGGGTCTGCTCGGTGACGAGCGGATCGCGGCGCTGATCGACGTGGTGGTTTCCCGCGGTGGGTATGTGAAGGACCTGCATGGAGCCAAGGGCGTCTACTACCAGGTGAACGCGACCTACTTCAGCGCGCTGGGGGAGTCGATTCCCCGGCTGCTGCTGGCGCGGGCCATTCAACTGTTCCTGCCCGGCAAACCCCAGGTGTGGTACCTCGATCTGTTCGCCGGTACCAACGATCACGAGGCGGTCGCCCGGGCCGGCGAAGGCGGACACAAGGAGATCAACCGCACCAACCTGAGCTCCGAAGAGGTTGCTGCGGGCCTGGCGCTACCGGTGGTAGCCGATCAGCTCGAACTGCTCCGCTTCCGAGCGTCGTTCCCGGCCTTCGGCTTCGACGCTAAGTGTGAGATCGCCGAGGCGGCGGCGAATCGGCTGGTGATCACCTGGCGTCGCGACGGTGCCACCGCGACCCTGGACGCCGACCTGGCGGCGGAGACCTTCACCATTCGGGCCCGGCACGCCGACGGACGCGAGGCCGCCTTCGGCTGAGGCCGTCGGCGTTGGTGGAGCTTCTCGAAGCCGTCAGTCGATGGGGCAGGTGGTGGCGAAGAAGCGAAAGGCGACCCCGGTAGCCGCCAGTGCAACCGCCAAGAATCCGAAGGTGATGTCGACGGGCATCTCGCTCAGCAGCACCGTGGAGGCGATCAGGGTGGCGGGCGGAATCATGCCGCAGGTCACGATCGTGGTGCGCTCCTTCTGCGGCAGGAAGCTGCCGGCCACGACCGCCTGAGCCGTTGCCACCAGTGCCACCAGCGCGACCGGAAGGATGGTGCGTGGGGCATCGGCGATCAGGAAGTTGATCGCGAACAAGCCCGGCAGAACGGCCAGGGCCGCCACCGTGTGTCGGGGCTGCCACAGGGACAACCAGCCGCCGGCCGGAGCGATGGTGATGGGTAGGGGGTTCTCGACGATCTGGAAGTCGTCGAACGGCTCGCCGCTCATCGGTCGGCGTCCTTTGAACATCTCCCCATCGGATGGTCCCAGACGCCGCGTGGAATCGCGTGGCCTGAGTGACCGAATGCGGGGCTGCGCATGTCAGGTTCCTCTCAGTACCCCCGAAGGTATGTTAGTGCGAACACGCCTGCGGCGAGCGGTAACGACGCGAATTCTCTCGACCGGGAGTCGAGGGCGCGGGCGCACGGTTCGTGCGGATCGGTGCGCTACTTTGGGTATGTCATCGGGTGCCGTCCGTGAGAGACTTCTGCGGTCCGATGACGGGCGAGGTCTCGAGTGTGGACCCGCCTCGCCGAGACCGGAGGAGTAGGTCATGGTTATGCCCCAGGGTATGGAATGGGTCGTTATCGCCATCGTGGTGCTGGTGCTGTTCGGTGGCGCCAAGCTGGCGAGCCTCGGGAAGAACGCCGGCAAGGCAATTCGCGAGTTCAAGGAAGAGACCAACGCCGGCAAGACCGCCGCGGTCGAGCCTCCCGTCACTCCCGCTGAGCCGGCGAAGCCCGCCGAGGCGGCCAAGCCGACCGAAACTCCCGCCGAAGACGCGTAAGTCACACCGCCCTCGCTGAGGGCGTCAAGCCTGCCTCTGGAATGTGATCGAGGGGCTCACGAAGCATGCTGCCCGGATGCTAGCCTCAGGGAGTTCCCGAGTGATGCACCGCAGCTTCGCAAAGGCGCATTTGCCGGACGGTCTCCCCCGACCAACCCAGCCCCCCGGCAGATTGGAGCAGCCCGATGACTGTGCAATTCCCGGAAGGCTTCCGCTTCGGTACCGCCACCGCAGCCTTCCAGATCGAAGGTGCCGCGCGCGCCGACGGTAAGCAGGATTCGATCTGGGACGTCTTCTGCCGTGAGCCCGGACGGGTGGAGAACGGTGACGACGGCACTGTTGCCTGCGATCACTTCCACCTCTACGAGTCCGATGTGGACCTGATGGCCCAACTGGGCATGAGCACCTATCGCTTCTCGGTCTCCTGGCCTCGGGTGATCAGCGACGGTGCGGTCAACGACAAAGGCATGGACTTCTACTCCCGCCTGGTCGACGCCCTGCTGGAGAAGGGCATCGCTCCCTGGCTGACCCTCTACCACTGGGACCTGCCCGCCGCGCTGCCGGGCGGGTGGACGAATCGCGACACCGCCTACCGCTTCGCCGACTACGCCGCCGCCGTCCATCAGCGGCTGGGTGATCGGGTGGCCACCTGGACGACGCTGAACGAGCCTTGGTGCTCGGCCTTCCTCGGCTACGCCTCCGGCGTCCATGCCCCCGGGCAGACCGACCCGTCGGCGTCGATTCGGGCAGCCCACCATCTGCTGCTCGGTCACGGCCTGGCCACCCAGGCGCTGCGCGCTGCCGATCCCCGCGCGAAACTGGGCATCACGCTGAACTTCACCCCGGTGCTGCCGGCTACCCATGATCCGGCCGACATCGACGTTGCCCGACGGATCGACGGCACCGCCAACCGCTTCTTCGCCGACGCCATCTTCAAGGGGCGCTACCCCGGCGACGTGGTGGCCGATGCCGGTGAGTTCTGGCCCGAGGATCTGGTCGTCGATGGCGACATGGACGTGATCAGCACCCCGATCGATGTGCTGGGGGTGAACTACTACACCACCAATATGTTCGCCGACGGCTCCGTGACTCAGGCCCCGCCGAGCCCCCATGTGACCGCGCCCACCGCGGTGCAGAAGCTTCGGGACCTGCCGCTGACCGACATGGGCTGGGAAGTCGAGCCCAGCGGACTCACCCGCCTGCTGGTGCGGCTGCACCAGGATTACACCGGCCCTGCCGGCACGGAGGTCGTCATCACCGAGAACGGCGCGGCCTTTGCCGACCGGGCCGACGCCAATGGCTTCGTCGACGACTCGGCCGACCGGTTGGAGTTTCTGCGCCGGCACCTGTTGGCCGCCCACCAGGCGATTCAGGCCGGGGTGAACCTGCGCGGCTACCTGGTCTGGTCGCTGATGGACAACTTCGAATGGGCTCATGGGTACGGCAAGCGGTTCGGCATCGTCCGGGTCGACGAGAAGCTGCGCCGGATCCCCAAGGCCAGCGCGCGCTGGTATGCCGAGGTGGCCCGCACCGGAACCGTGCCGACGGCGCCGCCACCGCCGCCGGATGATGCGTTGCCCGTCGAGGGCGACGATCTCCCCGCCGATGAGCCCACCGTCGAACTCGATGGGGGCGAGCCGTCCGCGACCGCGCCGCAGGCGATGACCGCCGTGCCGCCGCCCCCGTCAGTGCCATCGACGCCACAGGCGCCGCAAGCACCCTCTGTGCCGCAGTTGCCGCGTTCGCCCTGGTCGGCTGATGTGGCTCCGGGTGCGGAGATGGTGATGGCGGTGCCGCCGCCGTCGGTGCCCCCGGCACCGCAGACGCCGCAGGTTCCGCAGGCGCCGCAAGTGCCGTCTGTGCCGCAGTTGCCGCGTTCGCCGTGGTCGGCTGATGTGGCTCCGGGTGCGGAGATGGTGATGGCCGTGCCGCCGCCGTCGGTGCTCCAGGCACCCCAGGTGCCGCAGTTGCCTCGTTCGCCCTGGTCGGCCGATCCGGCACCGGGCCACGACGCGGTCGCGTCCGCGGTCTCTGCGGAGCGTCCGCACCTGCCGGCGTCCCCCTGGTCGGCGGAGTTGCCGGCGTCGATGGAACTCCCGGTGGCCGCCCCGACGGCGATACCGGCTTCCCCCTGGTCGGACGGGTCGGCGCCGGTGGCCGATACCGATGCCACCGTGATTCAGCTGATCTACTCCCGGACGCCGCCGGAATCTCCGGCCTCCTCCGCCAGCATGCGGTGAGTGACGGCGACACCACAACATCTAGCTAGTTACATCGATGTAAGTATCGGTATATGGTGGTCAGGCAAGGTTCCGCCGGGTCAGCCAGAGTCGGTGGTCGTAAGAGGGAATCCGGTGTGAATCCGGAACTGCCCCGCAGCGGTTAGTGGGAACGACCGCCGTCACCACGCACTGGGAGTGATCCTGGGAAGCGACGGCCAGTAGGACAACGTCAATCGACGCGCCCACGAGTCCGAAGACCTGCCCTGCCGCTCCGCGCCGCGGAGTGCCGAAGACGCGATCTCGTGGGAGGGTCGCACGGAACCTGGCAGGTTCGGTCGACGCCATCGGTGCGTCTTCGGGTGCGAGAGGCAAACGAAGGAACCGGTCATGACCGACTTAGCCACCCCGTCCCACATCATTAAGCGCGATCACAGCCGCGCGGCATTCGACCAGTCTCGGATCGAATCAGCCATCGCCCGCGCCGGCCAGGCCACCGGCGAACTCGGCGGCCCCGAAGCCCAACTGCTCGCCCGCCAGATCGGCATTCGGCTCGCGCAGCGCGGGGAGGCCCCGCACATCGAGGAGATCCAGGACGCGGTCGAGAATCTGCTGCTCGGCCTGGGCTACAGCGCCACCGCCCGTGCCTACATCGTCTACCGCGAGCAGCACCACAAGCTGCGTGACACCCGCCACGCCATGGTGGACGTGGCCAACTCGATCAACGAATACCTCGACCGCGCCGACTGGCGGATCAACGCCAACGCCAACCAGGGCTACTCCCTGGGCGG
>CAZLJN010000034.1:5301-13176 GCA_964559815.1 uncultured Propionibacteriaceae bacterium | reverse complement strand
CACCGGACAGGCCCTTGCCGAAGTAGTCGTTGGAATCACCGACCAGCCGCAGCGTGACACCGGCCGGCAGGAACGCACCGAAGCTCTGCCCCGCGGTGCCCCGCAGGGTGAAGTCGATGGTGTTCTCCGGGAGCCCGGCACCCTTGGTGGCCTTGGTCACCTCGTGTCCGAGCAGCGTACCGACGGTGCGATCGACGTTGCGGACGGCGATATCGGCGCGCACCAGCTCACCGGCGGTGAGCGCCGGCTGGGCCAGTGCCACCAACTGCACGTCGAGCTTGTCGTCCAGACCGTGGTCTTGGCCGATCACCCGATGCAGCGGCGCGCCCTCGGGCAACTCCACCTGATGCAGGATCGGTGCCAGGTCGAGCCCTTCGGCCTTCCAGTGCGCCACCGCTTCGCGCGTGCGCAGCGCCTCGACGTGGCCAACGGCCTCTTCGATCGAACGGAAGCCGAGCTGGGCCAGCAGTTCGCGGACCTCTTGGGCGATGAATTCGAAGAAGTTGACCACGTAGTCGGCATGGCCGGCGTACTTCTCCCGCAGCTCCGGGTTCTGGGTGGCGACACCCACCGGGCAGGTGTCCAGGTGACAGACCCGCATCATCACGCAGCCCGACACCACCAGCGGTGCGGTGGCGAAGCCGAACTCCTCAGCGCCCAGCAGAGCGGCGATGACCACGTCGCGGCCGGTCTTGAGCTGGCCGTCCACCTGAACGGTGATCCGGTCGCGCAGGCCGTTCAGCAGCAGGGTCTGCTGGGTCTCGGCCAGGCCGAGCTCCCAGGGACCACCGGCGTGCTTGACCGAGGTCAGCGGCGCCGCGCCCGTGCCACCGTCGTGGCCGGAAATCAGCACCACATCGGCCTTGGCCTTCGAAACGCCGGCGGCCACAGTGCCGACGCCGACCTCGGCGACCAGCTTCACATGGATGCGGGCGCTCGGGTTGGCGCACTTCAGGTCGTGGATCAGCTGCTTGAGATCCTCGATCGAGTAGATGTCGTGGTGCGGCGGCGGGGAGATCAGGCCGACACCGGGCGTCGAATGCCGGGTCTTGGCCACCCACGGGTAGACCTTGCCACCGGGGAGCTGACCACCCTCGCCCGGCTTGGCACCTTGGGCCATCTTGATCTGGATGTCATCGGCGTTGGTCAGGTAGTCGCTGGTGACACCGAAGCGTCCCGAAGCCACCTGCTTGATCGCGCTGCGCCGCTCAGGGTCGTAGAGACGGTCGGCGTCCTCGCCACCCTCACCGGTGTTGGATTTGCCGCCCAACCGGTTCATGGCGATGGCCAGAGTCTGGTGCGCCTCCAGCGAGATCGAGCCGTAGCTCATCGCGCCGGTGGAGAACCGCTTGACGATCTCGCTGATCGGCTCGACCTCGTCGATCGACACCGGGCTGCGGTCGGACTCGAAGTCGAGCAGGCCGCGCAGCGTCATCAACCGCTTGGACTGGTCGTTGACCCGATCGGTGTAGTGCTTGAACAGGTCGTAGCGGCCCTCGCGGGTGGCGTGCTGCAGCCGGAAGACGGTCTCGGGGTCGAACAGGTGCGGCGGCCCCTCACGGCGCCACTTGTACTCCCCACCCACAGCCAAGGTGCGGTGCGGCAGGGTGATCCCGAGCGGCGGGTAGGCCACCGCGTGACGCTTGGCCACTTCCTCGGCGACCTCGTCCAGCCCAATGCCCTCGATCCGGCTGGTGGTGCCGGTGAAGTAGGCCTCGATCAGCTCGCTGGACAGGCCCAGCGCTTCGAAGATCTGCGCACCGGTGTAGGACGCGATGGTGGACACGCCCATCTTGCTCATCACCTTCAGCACGCCCTTGCCCAGCGCCTTGCGGACGTTGTAGACCGCCTGCTCCGGGCTCAGGTCGACCAGCCACTCGCGGCGGGCCAAGTCCTCGGCGGACTCGAACGCCAGATAGGGGTTGACCGCAGCTGCGCCGTAGCCGATCAGCAGGGCCACATGGTGCACCTCACGGACGTCACCGGCTTCGATGATCAGGCCGACCTGGGTGCGCTGCTTCTCGCGCACCAGGTGGTGGTGGATCGCGGCGGTGAGCAGCAGCGACGGGATCGGCGCCAGCTCAGCCGAGGAATGCCGATCCGACAGAATCAGCGTGCGGGCGCCGTTGGCGATCGCTTCGCTCACCTGGACGCACAGGTCGTCCAGGGCGGCCTTCAGCGCCGCTCCCCCGCCGGCGACCCGGTACAAACCGCGGACCACGTGGGTCTCATAGGCCGGCATCGAGCCGTCGCGATTGATCCGCACCAGCTTGGCCAGTTCGTCGGAATCCAGGATCGGGTAGCCGATGACGATGTGCCGGCACGACTCCGGCCCGGGCTCCAACAAGTTCGCTTCAGGTCCGAAGGTGGCCGTCAGCGAGGTGACCAGCTCCTCGCGGATCGCGTCCAGCGGCGGGTTGGTGACTTGGGCGAACAACTGCGAGAAGTAGTCGAACAACAGGCGCGGACGGTCGCTCAGCACGGCCACTGGAGTGTCGGAGCCCATGGAACCGATCGGCTCGGCGCCGGAGTTGGCCATCGGCACGATCAGCTGGCGCAGCTCCTCGTGGGTGTAGCCGAAGATCTGCTGGCGACGGATCACCGAGGCGTGACTGTGCACCACGTGCTGCTGCTCGGGCAGGTCGGCCAGATCGATGCGACCCTCTTCGACCCATTGGCCGTAGGGGTGCTCGGCGGCCAGCTGGGCCTTGATCTCGTCGTCGTTGATCAGACGATGCTCGGCCAGATCGACCAGCAGCATGCGGCCGGGCTGCATCCGGCCCTTGATCGTGACCGTGGCCGGATCGATGTCGAGCACGCCGGCTTCGGAGGCGAACACCACCAGGCCGTCGTCGGTCACCCAGTAGCGGCCGGGACGCAGACCGTTGCGGTCGAGCACCGCGCCGATCAGGGTGCCGTCGGTGAAGGTCACCGAGGCCGGGCCGTCCCACGGCTCCATCACAGAGGAATGGAAGGAGTAGAACGCGCGGCGGGCCGGGTCCATCTCGGTGTGGTTCTCCCAGGCCTCCGGGATCATCATCAGCACCGCGTGCGGCAGCGAGCGACCACCCAGGTGCAGCAGTTCGAGCACTTCGTCGAAGGAGGCCGAGTCCGAACCCCCCGGGGTGCAGATCGGGAACAACCGCTCCAGATCGCCGGGAATGGTCTCGGTGGCCAGCAGCGCTTCGCGGGCGCGCATCCAGTTGCGGTTGCCCTTCACGGTGTTGATCTCGCCGTTGTGAGCCATCAACCGGTACGGGTGCGCCAGTTCCCACGCCGGGAAGGTGTTGGTGGAGAAGCGCGAGTGCACCAGCGCCAACGCGCTGGCCATCCGCTCGTCCAGCAAGTCGGGGAAGACCTCGGCCAGCTGCTGGGTGGTGAGCATGCCCTTGTACACGGTGGTGCGGGCGCTGAGCGAAGCGAAGTAGACCCCGGCGTCATTGCGGGCGCGCTGGCGCAGCGGGTAGACCGCGCGATCGAGTTCGATGCCGCTGAGCCCATCGGGGGCGGAGACGAAGACCTGCTCGAAGAACGGCATGTTGCCCGCGGACACCGGGCTCAGCGTCTCGGCCGAGGTCGGCACGACCCGCCAGCCGTGCACGGTGAGGCCCTCTTCGGTAGCCAGGTATTCGATGGTGCGCTTCGCGGTCGCCCGCTTGGCCGGGTCGCTCGGCAGGAAGGCCATGCCCATGGCGTACTGCCCGGCAGCCGGCAACTCGAAGTCGACCTCGGCGCGCAGGAAGGCGTCAGGGACCTGCAGCAGCATGCCTGCGCCGTCGCCGGCCGCAGCATCGGCGCCGGTGGCACCGCGGTGATCCAGGTTCTCCAGGGCGGTCAGCCCCTTGGCGATGATGTCGTGATCGGCCTCGCCGCTGAGGCGCGCCACGAAGGCCACCCCACAGGCATCGTGTTCGTAGGCCGGGTCATACAAACCGCTGGCCGGCCGTTGAGGCATGGACATCACCGCCATAGATATTCTCCCAATCTGCGCTTCAGGGCGCCGGGGGTGCCAAATCGATCGGCTCCCGAGCCGACGCTGCACACTCGCCGGGTGAGCCTACCCGAACCCGCCCCCGCTTCTCGGACACCCGCTTGCATGATGGACCCTTCGCGGGCCCTCAGGCGGGCGTGTCCACTTTCACAGGAGGGCAAAAACCACCCCTTACCCCTTGTCAATCAGGGTTCAGTGGTGGCGCCGTCGGACTTCGGCGCAGGGTCGTCGGCGCCTGCAGCGGGGTCGTCTCCCGTGGCGGCGGTCGCTGCGGAGCCCTCCGATGCGCCATCAACGGGGGTTTCGACAACGGAATTCGTATCCTCAGCCACGGATTTCGCCGGATCCACACTGCCCTCGCGTCCCGGACGGAACCGGGCCAGCCACAGCAGCAGCACCACGCCGGCCAGACAGATCAGCATCGCCACCGCAGCGTTGAACCGGATCGGTCCGAACACGTCGTAGGAGTAGTCGGTGCGCAGCGACTCGGTAAACGTACGACCGAAGCCGTACAAGGCGATGTAGAGGGCAAACACCTTGCCGCGGCCGAGAGTGAACTTGCGATCCGCCCACAGCAGGACGCCGGCCACCAGCAGGTTCCACAGCGACTCATAGGCGAAGGTCGGATGGAAGGTGGCGTACTGCTCGTAACCGGGCACCCGGTGGGCCTCATCGATCTCCAGGCCCCAGGGCAGGTCGGTCGGCAGGCCGTACAGCTCCTGGTTGAACCAGTTGCCGAAGCGACCCAACGCCTGCCCGACCGCGATGCCGGGGGCCAACGCGTCGGCCAACGCCGCGAAGGCGACGCCATGACGGCGGGCGGTGACGTAGGCGGCCAGGGCGCCGAACCCGATCGCGCCGTAGATGGCGATTCCGCCCTCCCAGATCGCCCACCAATGCTGGTTGGCCCCGGGGCCGAAGTAGTCGCCCAGGTGGGTCATGACGTGGTAGAACCGCGCGCCGAGGATGCCGAGGGGGATCGCCCACAGCAGGATGGTCTCGAAGCTCTCACTGGTGCCGCCGCGGGCCTGCCAGCGCTTCACACCGATGATCCAGGCGGCGACGATCCCGCTGATCAGGCACAGCGCATAGATGTGGATGGTCAGCGGGCCGAGGCTGAAGCTGCTGATCGACGGGCTGGGAATGAACAGCGCGATCATCGGCGGACTCCTTCGGTGAGGTCGGCCACCACCGTACGCAGGCCGGACAAATCATCGGGGGTGCCGGCATCGTCGGCGTCCAAGAGCGGCTTGATCAGGGCAGACCCGACGATCACCGCGTCGGCGAAGCGGCCGATCTCGGCGGCCTGATCGCCGTTGGAGACGCCCAGTCCGACCCCGATCGGCATCCCCGGCGCGATGGAGCGGATGCGCTCGACCAGCCGCGGGGCCAGGTCGGACGACGACGCCCGGGTGCCGGTGACCCCCATCACCGCGGTGGCGTACAGCCAGCCGCGGGCTGCCTGGGCGGTCATCGCGATCCGGTCGGCGGTCGATGACGGCGAGACCAGGAAGATCCGATCCAGCCCGTAGGCATCGCTCGCAGCCATCCAGTCGGCAGCCTCATCAGGGATGAGGTCCGGGGTGATCAGACCGGAGCCGCCGGCGTTGGCCAGGTCGCGGGCGAATGCCTCGACGCCGTAGCGGTCGACCAGGTTCCAGTAGGTCATCACCACCGCGGGCTTGCCGGCTGCGCGCACGGCCTCGACCGCGGCGAACACATCAGCGGTGCGCACTCCCCTGGTCAGCGCCCGCGTTCCGGCCCGCTGGATCACCGGCCCGTCCATCACCGGATCCGAATACGGCAGGCCGATCTCGACCAGGTCGACACCCTCGCTGGAGCCGTCGGCACCGCACAGGGTGGCCAAGGCCGCCAGCGAGCCGGCAACGCTGGGGAAGCCGACCGGCAGGTAGCCGATCAGCGCCGCCCGTCCGGACGCCCGCGCGGCAGTGATCGCCGCGCCAGAACTGGTCAGGCTCATGCCACGCCTCCGGTGTAGTGGTCGGGATGCCCGGGCAACCCGAAGTAGCTGATCGCGGTGTCCACGTCCTTGTCACCGCGGCCCGACAAGCAGGCCACGATCAGCGGGGTGGCATCCGGCTGTTCGACCGCCAGCCGCTGACCCAGCCGGATCACGCCAGCCAGCGCGTGCGCCGATTCGATCGCCGGCATGATCCCTTCGGTGCGACACAGCAGCTGGAAGGCCGCCATCGCCTCGGCGTCGGTGACGGCCTCGTAGTCGGCGCGTCCGGTCGCGGCCAGCCATGCGTGCTCAGGGCCCACCCCCGGGTAGTCGAGGCCGGCCGAGATCGAATGCGACTCCATGGTCTGGCCGTCGTCGTCCTGCAGCACATAGGTGCGCATGCCATGCAGGACCCCCACCGAGCCGCCTTGGATGGACGCCGCATGCCGTCCGGTGTCCACGCCGTCACCACCGGCTTCGAAGCCGTAGAGGGCCACCTGCGGGGTGTCGATGAAGTCGGCGAAGGTGCCCAGGGCGTTCGAGCCGCCACCGACACACGCGCAGACCGCGTCCGGAAGCTGTCCGAAGCGCTGGGTCATCTGCTCGGCGATCTCGGTGCTGATCACTCGCTGGAACTCGCGGACGATCTTCGGGAACGGGTGCGGGCCAGCCACCGTGCCGATCAGATAGTGGGTGTCGTCGACGGTGGCCACCCAGTCGCGCATGGCCTCGTTCATGGCGTCCTTCAGCGTCTGGCTTCCGGACTCCACCGCGACAACCTCGGCCCCCAGTAACTGCATTCGGGCCACGTTCAGCGCCTGGCGATCGGTGTCGACCTTGCCCATGTAGACCCGGCATTCCAAGCCCATCAGCGCTGCGGCCGTGGCGGTGGCGACTCCGTGCTGGCCGGCGCCGGTCTCGGCGATCACCCGGGTCTTGCCCATCCGCTTGGTGAGCAGTGCCTGGCCGAGCACATTGTTGATCTTGTGCGAGCCGGTGTGGTTGAGATCCTCACGCTTCAGCAGCACCCGCGCGCGTCCGCAGTGGGCGGCGAATCGGGCCACCTCGGTCAGCGGGGTCGGACGCCCGGAGTACTCCTGGCGCAGGCGATTGAGCTCGGCCCAAAAGGCGGGATCCGCGTTGGCAGCGGTGAACTCCGCGTCCAACTGATCAAGCGCGGCGACCAACGCCTCGGGCACATAGCGCCCACCGAAGATGTCGAAGTGGCCGGACGGATCCGGCAAAGAGGGCAGATTCACCCGCCTATTCACTCACACTCGCAAGGCTTGGTCACGCCAGCGACCGGAGAGCGGCCACCGCAGCCCGCGGATCGCCATGGCGCACCAGCAGTTCGCCGACCAGGATCACGTCCGCGCCGGCGTTGCGCATCCGGGCCGCGTCCTGCGCCGAAAGGATGCCGGACTCGGCGACCTTCACCGCACCGTCGCCGATCGCGCTGACCATCTGTTCGAAGTGGCCCAGGTCGACCTCAAGAGTCTTCAGATCGCGGTTGTTCACCCCGATCAGCTCCGCGCCGACGCCAAGCGCGCGCTGCACCTCGGCCACGGTGTGGGTCTCCACCAGTGCGGTCATGCCAAGGGCGCCGGTTTCGGCCAGCAGCCGTGCCAGTTCGGCGTCGTCGAGCGCTGCCACGATCAGCAGGACGAGGTCGGCACCCGCAGCACGAGCCTCCCACAGTTGATAGGAGTCGACGATGAAGTCCTTGCGCAGCAGCGGCGTGGCGACCGCCGCGCGCACCGCCCGCAGATCATCCAGGCTGCCGCCGAACCGGCGCTGCTCGGTCAGCACCGAGATCGCCGCCGCGCCGCCGGCCTCATAGGCGCGAGCCAACGCGGCCGGGTCGTCGATGGTGGCCAGCGCGCCCTTGCTGGGACTGGACCGTTTCACCTCGGCGATCACC
>CAZLJN010000034.1:0-5291 GCA_964559815.1 uncultured Propionibacteriaceae bacterium | reverse complement strand
CACCGACAGCCCGTCGGCGCGCAATGCCGGAAGCACCGGCAGCGCCGGCGTCACAGCTTCGGCGGCCGCAGCCACCTCGTCGAAGGAATGGACGGCACGCCGATCAGCGAGATCCTCCACCACTCCGGCGATGATCTCGTCCAGAACCGTCATCAAAACGTCCCGATCCCCAGACGGCGCAACACCGCTCTGGTCACCACAGCGAGTACCAACAGCACGATGGCCACCCACATGAGTGTCCAATTCGGCCCCAGCCACAACGCCGCTACTCCGATCATGACGGCGACAACCGCCATGATCTCCCCGGTCCAGGCTGCCCCCGAGCGCCCGGACACATACTCGGCAGGCGCGATTGCCGCGCGCTCAGCCCTATCGGTCATTGACTGCTCCTGATCGCTCCCGCATGCTCAGTGGGCCCCATCTTGGCTGGTTTCCGACGAACGCGCCACCGGAGAATTCCGTGAAAACCTGAAGAATCTGCGTTCGTGAACGGCGTTCTCACTAGGGGTTTCACCCACGCCGTCAATGAATGGTGCAGTCAATCGCCTAGTCACCTAGGCCCCGGACGGGTCAACCGAGCTGCCGCAACGCCGACGCCCGCGCAATCGCCCCAAGCACGGCCTTGGCCTTGTTCTGAGCTTCCAGATCTTCGGCCGCCGGGACCGAGTCGGCCACCACGCCGGCACCGGCCTGCACATAGCCGACTCCGCCGCGAATCACCGCGGTACGAATGGCGATGGCCGTGTCGGAATCCCCGGCGAAGTCGAAGTAGCCCACCACGCCGCCGTACAGGCCCCGACGCGACACCTCCAGCTCGTCGATGATCTCCATCGCCCGCACCTTCGGAGCGCCGGTGAGCGTGCCTGCCGGGAAACAGCTCAGGGTTGCGGCCAAGGCGCTGCAACCGGCGATCAGCGTGCCGGTCACCGCGGCTTCCAGGTGCATCACATGGCTGTAGCGGCGCACCTTCATGAACTCCACCACCGTCACCGATCCGGGTTCGCACACCCGTCCCAGGTCGTTGCGACCCAGATCGACGAGCATCAGATGCTCGGCGGCCTCCTTCGGGTCGGCCAACAGCTCGGCTTCCATCACAGCATCGGCGGCCAGGTCGGCCCCGCGCGGACGGGTTCCGGCGATCGGGTGCGTGGTGGCGTGCCCTCCGGTGACCGTGACCAACGCTTCCGGACTGGCGCCCACGATCGCGAAGTCGTCGAAGCGCAACAGATACAGGTACGGGCTGGGATTGCTACGCCGCAGTTCCCGGTAGACGTCGAGCGCGTCGACTGGGCAGTCGACCTCGAAGCGTTGACTCGGCACGATCTGGAAAGCCTCGCCGGCGCGGATCTCTTCGATGGCCGCGCCCACCGCCGCCTGATACTCCTCGCTGGTGCGCTGGCGCCGCACCTGGGGCGTGGTGGCCTGGTCGGCAGCGACAGCCACCAGCGGACCGACCGGACGCAGCAGGTCGGTGGCCATCGCCTCGATCCGGGCGACCGCATCGCGATAGGCCTCGGTGATGTGCTGCGGCGATCCGTCGAAGTTGATCGCATTGGCCACCAGCCACAGTTCGCCCGCGTGATGATCCAGAACGGCCACATCGGCGGCCACCATCATCGCCAGCTCGGGGATGCCCAGGTCATCGGGATTGCTGTCGGGCAACCGCTCCAACCGCCGCACCACGTCATATCCGAGATAGCCGACCAGGCCGGAGACCAGCGGCGGCAGCTCAGGCTGACGGGGAGTATGCAGCTCGGCCAGGGTCTGCTCCAGCACCACCAGCGGATCGCCACCGACCGGCAGACCGCTGATCGGGCGTCCGCTCCACTGCCAGGTGGCGGCTCCGTCCACCTCGGTCAGGGTGGCCGCCGCACGCACGCCCACGAAGGAGTACCGCGACCAGGCACCGGCGTCAGCCGACTCCAGCAGGAAGGTGTTGCCACGCTGCCCGCACAAGCGGTGATAGACCTCCACCGCAGTCAGCTCGGCGGCCTGCAGTCGGGCGTACACGCTGACCACGCGCCGCTGCCCGCCGGCAACCAGGAAGTCGTCCAGGCTAGGTTCGATCCGCAGCTTCACCGCTCATCCTCCAGCAGCACCACACCGTCGAAGCAGCTCGTCGTGCCGGTGTGGCAGGCCGGACCGGTCTGTTCGACCCGGTACAGCAGGGTGTCGGCATCGCAATCGAGCCGGACCTCGCGCACCAGCTGGGTGTGACCGCTGGTCTCGCCCTTGACCCACAGTTGCTGGCGACTACGCGAAAAGTAGGTCGCCTTGCGGGTCGCCAAGGTCAGCCGCAGCGCCTCTTCGTCCGCCCAGGCCAGCATCAGCACTGCCGCAGTGTTCGCCTCCTGGACGACCACCGGCACCAAGCCGGCGTCATTGCGCTTCAACACGGCAGCAATTCGTGGATCCAACTCGCTCACCGGTTCATTGTGACAGCGGATCAGGCCAGGGTGCTCACGTCGCCCAGCAGCGAACCGGCGTTGAACTCCCCCACCCCGCCGCTGCCGGCCGCCAGTAACGCCACCGTGAGGCGCCCCTCCTCGCCGTCGGTCTCGGCCCAGTCCACCGCCAGTGAGTCGATCAGCGTCCGACCCAGCCCCGGGCCGCCGATGGCACCCAGCGGGGTGCGGGTGGCGTTCATCTCGCGCACCCGAATGCCCAGCAACGAGCGGTGATCCGACCCGATCACCACCTCGGCCTGGGTTGCGCCACTGTGCCGGACCGAGTTCAGCAGGATCTCGCGGACCACTTCGACACAGGCGTCGGACAGGTCGGGCGCCCCGGCCATCATCGCCAGCCCGCCAGGACGCAGGTCGAGCGATACATCCAGCACCCCGGCCCACACCGAGGTCACGGTATGCAAGCGCTGCTCGGGGGTTTCGATCGGCGCCTCATCCACGGGATTGGCCAGCGCCACCGTGCTGCGCACCCGCTCGATCACTTCGGCATCCAGGGCGCCACCGGTGCGCAACTGATTGCGGGCACCGCCCAGGATCAGGCTCGCCGCGGTGAGATTGGCCTGGACTCGTCCATGCAGAGCGGTGGCGAGGCGACGCCGGCGGGCCCACAGCCGCTGCCGGGTCCGGTGGAGTTCCCAGTTGGTGCGGCGAATCAGAGACCTGGCCGCGGCGCTCTCGTCCTCCCGAATCCGGGCGAAGGCCGAGATGCCGCCGGCGATCATCGCCAGCAGGGCGGGCATCAGGAAGGCTTCCAGCGGCGTGGGCTGCTCGCCCACCATGGCGATGAGCAAGGTGGTCAGGCCCAGCAGGTAGAGCACCAGGTAGATCCCGAAGACCACCGACGCGCCCGCCCGGGCCGGCATCCGCGCCACGCGTGGGGCGAGGATTCGATCCGATCCCCACAGCAGCAGCACCTGGAGTCCCAGAATCACGATTGAGATCGAGCTGCTGGCGCCGAAGCGATGGGGTGCGGGCACTACTTCGGCCACCATCACCATGGGCAGGCACAGCATGCCCACCAACGCCGGTTGGAACGGCCGCGCCCGCGGCCAGGCGCGAATGATCGCCGGAATCAGTTCCCGCCGGCTCGGCCACAACGGATCGACGTGAATCGGCTCCAGGGTGTCGTCCAGCCGCGCCAGATCGTGGCTGGTCGGACGCACCGAGCCGGCCACCACCTCGTCGATCACCGCGATGCAATCGTCGAGGCGGGCCGGGGTCAGCTCACCTTCGAGGCGCCGCTCGATATCGGCCAAGGATTCCCGAGTGTGTTCGCGCACCTCGACAAGGCGCTGGTCGGTCTCGGCCAGCGCCCGCGCGTCCTCGCTGCGGGTGAGGATCTGGCGCTCGTACTCGGTCTCCAGGCGGACGCGTTGAGCCCGGGCCTGGTGCCACCAGCTGACCAGCACGGCCGCAGCAGTGGTCCAGATCCCGGTGTTGAGCGCCCAGGACAGCGACAACCAGCCCCATTGGCTGAAGTTCATCACTCCGTCGTTGGTGGCCAGCACCATCACCGCCGCCCGCACGACCCCGCCGGCGCTGAAGAACACCAGTTCCAGCCCCAGCACCGAGCGCAGCCGCAGCGCCCACTTGACCACCGGCACCAGACCCCAGCACAACACGATCATGGCCAGCAGATAGGCGCTCAGGGCCCCCAACGAAGCCACCACTGCCTCGGCAGGGCTGAGCCCGTTCTGGGTGCCGTAATAGAGCTGGTCGCCGTACAGCCACGGCGCCGGGATAAGCAGGACCGACAGCCGCACCGGGCCGTCCCAGGAGGCCACTCGCAGTTCGCTGAGGACCGACCTCGGCGAGAGTCGATCCAGCGGGCTGGTCACTTCGCGCTGGGCCCGTGGGCGTAGTAGAGCTTCGCGAGTTGCACGCGCGGATTCATCGCCGAGCCCTTCTCCACCGCCAGCCGGAGAATCAGCCGCTGCACGATCTGTTCCACTCCATGGCTGGAGGTGCCGCGGCGGGCGGCGATCTCCGCATTGGACAGCCCGGCGGCGATCAGTCGCAGCACCTCCAACTGGTCACGACTCAGCCCGCTCAACGGGCCGGACGCAGCCACGTCATCGCGGCGCGGGGCCTGATCGCGCAGCACCCCCTCGAGGGTCTCCAGCACCAACTCGGCGTCGGCCAGCGATCGCTTGTGCAAATAGGCGGCTCGCGCCGGAATCAGTCGGGCATCCACCCCAGCCACCTCCGGCGAAGGGGCATTGGTCATCACCACCAGCGCCGCCCAGGGCGCGTAGCGATCGGCGTAGGCCAACACCTCGGCCCCACCGGGGCCTTCGCCCAGATCGAGATCGACCAGCAGCGCGTCCGGGTCGAAGGACTTCAGGGCGGCGATCGCTTCCGCCGCGGTACCGGCGCCCATCGCGTCGAACCCGGCGTTTTCCAGAAGCGAAATGGTCAACGACCGAATCAACGGTTCGTCCTCGACCACCAGCACACGACGCGGTGCCGGGGTGAACGAGTTCGGATTGGCGGTGGACGGCATGTCGCTCCTGGCTCGGGATGGTTGCACCATTCTCACACCCGAAATGGCTTGCTCTGCGCATTTACGCCAGCCATGCCTGGGGTTTTCCGCTCATCGGGGGCTTCGGCCCACCCCTCGATGCCCAGAATGGCGCTACACCAACGGCGCGGCGTCGCGTGAGCATGCCTGCCATCCACAACTGAATAGCCGGAGTTCGTCACCCGTCCCCCGTTGAGCTGCCCAGGGCAGGTTCGCTCCACGGCACGGCACGCGCACTCCATCCTGATCGGGAGGGGAACCCGCCCCCCAACCGCCATCCAGAGGGTTCCCCTCCCGATCAGGAT
>CAZLJN010000033.1:0-13246 GCA_964559815.1 uncultured Propionibacteriaceae bacterium | reverse complement strand
CCGCGGGTGCGGGTCTTCGGTCACATCCAGGCCCAATCGCTCGACTTCTTCAAGCGCACCCGCGGTGGCGAGATCCAATCGCGACTGCTGCGCGACGTCGCCGGCCTGCAGTCGGTGCTCACCTCGACGGCCACCTCGATCGCCTCCAATGTGACCACCGCCGTGGCCACCGCGGTCGCCATGGTGGTGCTCGACTGGCGGCTGTCGCTGCTGTCACTGCTGGTGCTGCCGCCGGCCGTGTGGGGCACCCGCAAAGTGGCCCTGGTGCGCCGCGAGATCACCGGCACCATGCAGGCCCGGCTGGCCGAACTGCACGGTGAGGTCGAGGAGGTGCTCAGCGTCAACGGCGCCCTGCTCGCCAAGACCATCGGCAGTCAGGATGCCGACCGCGAACGATTCGCGACCACGTCGGAATCACTGATCGACCTGGAAGTGCGCTCCCAGCTGGCCGGACGCTGGCGGATGGCCACCATGGGCATCGTCTTCGCCGCCATTCCCGCGTTGCTGTATTTGATGGCGGGCCTGGGCACTATCGTCGGGCCGATCTCGATCGGCACCCTGATCGCCTTCGCCAGCCTGCAGACCGCGATCTTCCGACCGATCATGGGATTGCTCAACACGGGAGCCCAGTGGGTGGCCTCGATGGCGCTGCTCAGCCGCATCTTCGGCTACCTCGACCTGCCGATCGAGGTGCCCGATCCCGATCCCGGTGCGCGACTCGACCGCGGGATGGTGCGCGGCGAGGTGCGCTTCGAAGGGGTGGGGTTGCGGTTCGCCGACAGCACCACCGACGTCCTGTCCGGCATCGACCTCACCATCGCACCCGGCGGCTCGTTGGCCGTGGTCGGCGAAACCGGCTCGGGGAAGTCGACGCTGGCGTCCCTGCTGGCCCGACTGGCCGACCCGACCACCGGACGGATCCTGATCGACGGCGTCGACCTTCGTGACCTGCGCGCCGCCGACCGCACCGCGATCATCGGCATGGTCACCCAGGAGACCTATCTGGTGCACGCCACGATCGCGGAGAACCTGCGCCGAGCCGCGCCGGACGCCACCGACGCTCAGCTATGGGAGGCGCTGGGCATCGCCCAACTCGACGAGGTCGTCGCCGCGCTCCCAGACGGTCTGGCCACCGTCGTGGGTGCCAGAGGCCATCGGTTCAGCGGCGGCGAACGGCAGCGCCTGGCGATCGCCCGGACGCTGCTGCGCAACCCGCCGATCCTGGTGCTCGATGAGGCCACCTCCGCCCTCGACACCGACACCGAACGCGAACTGCAGACCGCCCTGGATCACCTGCGCGCCGGGCGTACCACGCTGACCATCGCCCACCGGCTGAGCACCGTGCGTGATGCCGACCAGATCGTGGTGCTGGACGCCGGCCGCATCGTCGAGCAGGGCACCCACGCCGAACTGCTCGCTCGCGGTGGACGCTACGCCGCGCTGAACCGGTAGCGAATCGGTGGGAGGGACGGCAAGAGGGAATCGGTGAGGCGGAATCGGCCGGAGGTGCCGCGCCGCGCCGCCCGATTGCCCATCGGCGGTGACACAATCCGAGTGTGACTGCACCCGCCAGCGCCGCCACGCTTGGTCAAACCCCTGGTCATTGGCTAGAAGCCGATCTCATCGCCTGGCCCGCCGGGGGCGTCGCCGGCCTGTCCCCCGATGCGGTGGACTGGCGACTGCACTGGGCCTTGGACGGCGAGCTCGACCCCGCAGCCAGCGAACCTGTGCCATGGGGTAGCTGTGGGCTGGGCTTCGATCCGCGCGGGCTGCCGGCCGCGGTGCAGCAGCGGTTCCCACACCTGAGCAACTACCTGGCGCTGCGACTGCCGCCGACCGTGCTGGCCCAGGTGCCGACCATGCTCACCGGACGCCTGCTGCTCAGCGTCCATCACCCCTCGGGGCGGGTGCTGGCCTCGGGCGGCCTGCAAGTACCAGGCGTGCTCGACCAGCTGTACGCGTCCGCCGGCGCGGCGGTGCTGGGGCCGAGTTGGCGGGACGGACGTCCGACGTTGCGCGTGTGGGCGCCCACCGCCCAATGTGTGCGGCTGCTGCGCTGGCCGGGGCCGGGCGGCGCGGTCGAGACCACGATGATGGCCCGCGCCGAGGACGGCACCTGGGCGGTGACCGGCGCGCCGGAGTGGCTCGGGTCGCGCTACAAGTACGAGGTCACCGTCTACGCCCCCTACGCCGGACGAGTGGTGGCCAACCAGGTGACCGACCCCTACTCGCTGGCCCTCACGGTGAACTCCACCCACTCGGTGCTGGTCGATCCCGACGACCCGGCACTGGCGCCCCAGGAGTGGCTGACCGCAGCCCCGCCGCAGCTGGAAAGCCCGGTCGATCAGGTGATCTACGAGCTGCACCTGCGCGACTTCTCCGTCCATGACGACACGGTTCCGGCCGAACTGCGGGGCAGCTTCCTGGCCGCGACCGCCGACAGCGCCGCCATGGCGCACCTTCGCCGGCTCGCCGAAGCCGGGCTGAACACCGTCCAACTGCTGCCGATGTTCGACAACGCCACCGTCCAGGAGCATCCCGACCGCCGTCCGCGTCCGCCCAAGGAGGTGCTCAAGCAGTTCCCGCCGGACAGCCCCGAGCAGCAGCGGCTCGCCGCCCAAGCCAAGGACGGCTACAACTGGGGTTACGACCCGTGGCACTACTTCGTGCCGGAAGGCTCGTATGCCTCCACCCTGGCCGCCGCCGACGGGGCCGGACGGATCAGCGAGTGCCGGGCGATGATCGGCGCCTTCCACGCCGCGGGCCTGCGCGTGGTGATCGACCAGGTGTTCAACCACACCGCGAGCTCCGGCCAGGACTCCCGCAGCGTGCTGGACCGGATCGTCCCGGGCTACTACCACCGGCTCAACGCAGCCGGTGAGGTGGAGAACTCGACCTGCTGCGCCAACGTCGCCACCGAGCACCTGATGGCCGGCAAGCTGATGGTCGACGGCTGCCGCACCTGGGCGCGGCTGTATCGGGTGGACGGCTTCCGCTTCGACCTGATGGGCCATCACAGCAGGCAGAACCTGCTCGACGTCCGAGCGGCGCTCGATGAGCTGACGCCGGCCGCCGACGGGGTCGACGGCCGGGCGATCACCCTGTACGGCGAGGGCTGGAACTTCGGCGAGGTGGCCGACAACGCCCGCTTCGTCCAAGCCACTCAGACCGAGCTCGCCGGCACCGGCATTGGCACCTTCAACGACCGGCTGCGCGACGCCGTCCGGGGCGGGTCGGTGTGGGACGCCGACCCGCGCGGCCAGGGCTTCGGCACGGGCCTGGCGACGTCCGACAACGGCAGCGGTGCCAGCGGGGAGCGCAGTCAGCAGGAGCAGCGCCTGGCCTGGTACACAGACCTGATCAGCCTGGGACTGGCCGGGAACCTGCGCGACTTCCGCTGGTGGTCGTTGTCGCGCAATGCCGAGATCTCCGGCGCCGAACTCGACTACGGCGGACGTCCGGCCGGGTATGCCGCCGAGCCGACCGAGGTCATCAACTACGTCGATGCCCACGACAACGAAACCCTGTTCGACGCGCTCACCTTGAAGCTGCACCCGGCCACGTCGATGGCAGATCGGGTGCGGCAGAACACGGTGTGCCTGGCGCTGGCCACCTTGGGTCAGGGTGCGGTGCTGTGGCACGCCGGTACCGACATGCTGCGCAGCAAGAGCCTGGACATCAACTCCTACCGCTCCGGCGACTGGTTCAACTTCCTCGACTTCTCGATGCGCGACAACGGATTCGGCGCCGGGCTGCCGCCGGCCGCCGACAACTCCGATCGCTGGCGTATCTACGCACCGTTGTTGGCCGATCCGCGGCTGAAGCCCAAGCCGGAACACATTCGTCGGGCGCATGAGACCGCGCTCGACCTGCTGCGGGTGCGCTCGTCGTCATCGCTGTTCCGACTCGGCAGCGCCGAGGCGATCACGGCGGCGGTGCGGTTCCCGGTGGCGCAGGGGTGGCAGGCCCAACCGGGGGTGATCGTGATGGCGATCGAGCAGGAGGGCGCCCGTCCCTACGACGCGGCGCTGGTGGTGTTCAACCCGACCGCGTGGCTGGTGCGCCAGTCGGTGCCGATGAATCTGGCCGGCTACCGGCTGCATCCGGTGCAGGCCAAGGGCGCCGATGTGGTGGTCAAGGCCGTCGGCCTGGGCGCGGACTGGGTGTCGGTGCCCGGACGGACGGCCGCGGTCTTCGTCCGCCCGGCTGATTGACGACGAGCCGGAGCGCCCTTCGGACCATCATCACCGGCCGGGGGCAGGATGTTGAGTACCCCAAGATCGAGGAGAACTCATGGACAGCAACATCGGTGCGGGCCTGGGTGCCGCAGCCGGAATTGTCACCTTCATCGTGATCATTCTGAGTCTGTGGCTGTTCATTGCGCCGTTGATCATGACGATCCAGCTGGCGGGCATCAACCGCAAGCTGAAGGCGCTGGTCGACCGCGGTGCGCTGCCGCCGCAGGGTCCGAGAGTCTGAGCTCTAGTCGCTGATCGCTAGTCGCTGGTGGCGCTGCGTGAACGCTTGAGTTCGCTGCGGCGCCGCTTACTGGTGAGCCGGCGCTCGACTGCACCCCGGCTGGGCCGAGTGGGGCGCCGCGGTGGTGGCGGTGGGGCCAAGGCCTCGCGCAGGATCGCCGCCAGGCGTTCGCGGGCATCGACTCGATTGCGTCGCTGGGAGCGGTATTGGGCCGCGTCGATGGTGAGCACGGTGCCGTCCAGGCGTGGGCCGAGGTGGCGTAGCGCCCGAGTCCGCTGGATCTCGGTGAGGGCGGTGGTGGTGGCCAGATCCAGCGAGAGCTGCACCCGCGAGTCGGCGGTATTGACCCCTTGCCCGCCCGGGCCGGAGGCGTGCGAATAGCGCTCCACCAACTCGTTGGCAGAGATCACCAGCCCGTCCGGAATCCCCGGACCAGGCGCGAGACGCACGTCGAACACACCTTCACGGTAGCGAGACCGGGGCCGCCGGGGCGACCAGCGCGTTCCAGGCCACCCGGTGTTCGCTTTTCGTCGTTTCCCGGACCTCTGCAATTCGCGGCTTCAGATCGGTGTGCGCTTTTCGTCGTTTGGAGGGCCTTGTGGTGGCCTGGAAACGACGAAAAACGAACACATGTGCTCGTGGGCCGGTTATGCGTGGGGTGCTAACGACGAAAACCGAACACCACCGGGCCGTGGGTGCGGTGCCTACGGAGTTGCGTCGCCCGCGGCTGGGTGGTCCGGCACATAGGTCAACACGTCGCAGGGCTGGCAATCGAGTTCGCGGCAGATCGCGTCC
Organism: uncultured Propionibacteriaceae bacterium; assembly: GCA_964559815.1. Taxonomy (GTDB): domain Bacteria; phylum Actinomycetota; class Actinomycetes; order Propionibacteriales; family Propionibacteriaceae; genus Propionicimonas. The sequence goes on along the minus strand of CAZLJN010000033.1, from coordinate 7,972 downwards.
AAGGTGGTGAAGCGGACGGCCTTGGCCCGGTTGTTCTTCAGTACCGACAGGTTGGCCACGGTGATGCCGACCCGCTCGGACAACTCGGTCAGGGTCATCCGCTTCTTCACCAGCTGGAGGTCGAGGTTGATCTCGATGGCCATCAGACGACCTCGTCCAGCGCGTCCTTGAGGCCGACTGCCTGGCGAAGCAGGCCCTTCATCACGATCATCAGCAGAGCCAGCGCGGCGCCGGCCACGGTGAGCGCGAGCAGAAGCAGGCCCAGACTCGGCGGATTGGCATGGATGCCGTACGCCAGAAAGAGGTTCACGCCCAGCATCATCGCGGCGTCCGTCGCCGAGCAGATGGCGATCACGTCGACCCAGCCGTAGGCGGCTGTGGAGAAGACCCGGTCCCGTTGGGTGAGGTCGAGCAGGCGCCACACCGCCACCACAGCGAGTTCGGCGCCAAAGATCACCACGATCACGACCGCCAGCAGCGGCCAGCGCAGCCAGGCCAGCTCGGGAACCTGGTCGGCGAGCTGGCCGGCCAGTGTTGGGAAGAACCACACCTGCGCGCGAGCAGGCCGACGAGGAACACCGACAAGGTCGCCTTGAGTGTGAGGATCGGTCCGCGTCCCATCATGCCCTCCCAGATCGTTATTCGATATGTACCTATCGTAAAACGATATGCAAGCGTGGGTTGGCTTGGCCGCTACCGCTGGTTGAGCAGCGAGCGAAGCGAGCGTGTCGAAACCGGGGTGCAGGCCTCGACACGCTCGATCAGGCGCTCAGTGGTGCGCGGGAACAGCCTCAGGGTCGTGCTTGGGCAGGAAGAACGACGCCACGATGGTGAGCAACCAGACGCAGCCGACCACGACGAAGGCCGTCCGGGCGCCGGCAGCCAGGGCGACCGGGTCGCTGGCTCCGCTCGCGGTGGCGGCGGCACCGACGGTCGACATGATGGTGATGAACAGCGCTGTGCCGGCGGCACCCGCGACCTGTTGCACGGTGCCGACCATCGCCGAGCCGTAGCTGTAGAGGTGGTGGGGGAGGGCGGCCAGCGTGGTGGTGAACAACGGAGTCATCATCACTGCCAGGCCCAGGCTCATCACCAGATTGGCGACCAGGATGTGCCACCACTGAGTGGCCGGCGAAATGGTGGCGTAGATCGCGAAAGCGACGGTCACCACCACTGCTCCGGGAATCACCAGGACGCGGGCGCCGACCTTGTCGTAGAGGCGTCCGATCACCGGTCCGAGCAGGCCCATCAGCAGGCCGCCGGGCAGCAGCATCAGTCCGACCGCCAGCGGCTCCAGGCCCATCACCTTCTGCAGCACCAGTGGGGTGGCGATGATCGAACCGAACAGCACGATCATCACGATCGCCATCACCGACATGGCGATGGTGAAGGTCGGGTAGGTGAACGTGCGCAGGTCGAGCAGGGCGTCGTCGCTGCGCTGCAGGACGAGCTGGCGCAGGATGAACGCGGTCAAGCTGACCGCGCCGATGGCAAGGGCGGTGACCAGTTCCCAGGCGGGAATCAGCGGGTTGCCCACCAAGCTCAGCCCGTACACCAGGCCGCCGAAGCCGAGACCAGCCAGCGGAATGCTCCAGAGGTCCAGATGGGTCTTGCGTGGCTCGTCCAGGTTGGGCACGAAACGCAAGCCGACGAACAGGATCGTCAGGGCAATCGGGAGCACCATCACGAAGACGAAGCGCCAGCTGAAGAACTGCAGGATCACTCCCGACACGGTCGGCCCGATCGCCGGCGCGGTGGCGATCACCAAGCTGATGGTGCCCATCACTCGTCCACGCATGTGGGGCGGGACGAGCTCCATCACGGTGGTCATCAGTAGCGGCATCATGATCGCGGTGCCGGAGGCCTGAATGATCCGCCCGCCGAGCAGGAAGCCGAAGCCGGGTGAGACGGCGGCGATCAGGGTGCCGGCGGCGAACAGCGACATGGCCAGGCCGAACGCCTGGCGGGTGGTGAGGCGCTGCAACAGCCAGCCGCTGATCGGAATGACCACCGCCATGGTCAGCATGAAGCCGGTGGTGAGCCACTGAGCAGTGCGCTCGGTGACGGCCAGATCGGTCATGATCCGTGACAGGGCCACGTTCATCGCAGTCTCGTTCAGGATCACCACGAAGGCGCCCACCAGCAACACCGACAGCACCGTGAAGGTACGGCGAGGCAGCTTGTCCGAAGCGGCGGCTTCGGTTGCAGGCGTGAGGTCTTCGGTGGATTCCATGGCGAGTTCGGGAGTGCTCATCGGTTCCTTGGACGAGTGGGCATGAGTGTCGGCAGAAGCCGAGTTCATCTCAACCCCGTCGCCACGACCCCTATTCCCAAGTGCCCAACCGAAACCGTCGTTATGAGGGCGGGTTGGCGTGGGCTCGATGCGGAGCCAACCGAATCCGTCGTTATCGGGCCGGGATTGTGGCGCAATACGACGATTTCGGTTGGCTGATCTGATCGAGCGCAGCCGACCCCCGCGAAAACGACGGAATCGGTGGGGGCACCGAATCGGCTGCGGACGTCCGGGGTCGTGGATAGCATCCGATCGTGACCCGACGTGCCGCTGTGTCCGTATACCTGGCGATCAGCTTTGGCTGGACCTGGGCGTTGTGGATCGGCGGTTGGTGGCTGGGCAGCCTCCAGCAGGCGCCCATCAGCACGACCGGAACCGTGTTCGATCTTGTGCACGGCGCGGGCAAGCCGGGCTTCGTTGCCCAGTTGCTGTTCTCCCTTGCCGTCTTTGGGCCGCTGCTCGGCTACCTGGCGGTGCGTCCGCACCGTCCGGTGTGGGGACGTCCGACGCGCCGGAGTGTGCTGCTTGCGGTCGGGTTGCCGCTGGTGATGGTGGTGCCGGCGTTCGGGTTGAGCCTGGCCGTGGGCGTTCCGGCAGCAGCAGTGTCGGCCGGTTCGGTGCTGGTGGCGGCAGCGACCTATTTCGCGTCGAATCTGGTCACCAGTGGCACGGAGGAGTTCGGCTGGCGAGGCTACCTCCAGCCCCAGTTGCGAGCGTCGGAAACCACGCTGTGGGGCGCGGCCTGGAAGGTGGGCCTGATCTGGGCGGTGTGGCATTACCCGCTCATGGTGATCCTCTATTGGCCGATGGGTTTCGCCATGGTGTTCACCATCGCGGGGTTCACCGCGAGCATTGTCGCGATGGCGTGGCTGGCCGGTCTGGTCTATGAGTTGAGCAACTCGATCGCGCTGGCGGCGGTGCTGCACGCGCTGAACAACACGGTGAACTTCCTGCTTCTGCTGATCTTCCCGACCTCACCGTTCACGATGGTGGCCGCGGCAATGGCGTGGGTTGCGGTCTTCGTTCTCGAGCGCACCTACCGGAGCCGCGAGGGGGACGCGCCGGCAGAGGCCACTCACTCTTCGAGGTGATCGACCAGCGGGGCACCGTGGATGGCGACCGTCCGTCGAGCCGCGGCAAGCGCCACGTCGAAGCCCACATCGGGGTTGGCCATCAGCCGCTCGGTGGCGATGGCATGGGTGCGCACGGCGGCGTTCTTGTGCCGCTTCGCCTTTTCGATCACCGGCGTCGCTGCGGTGCCCAGCGCCGCGAGTGCCCGGCTGAGGGCGCGCTGCGTCGCGCGGTCTCCCCGAGAGAACTGGGCGGCGAGCACCTCGGCCAGCGCGCCGGCCTCCTGCTCGGGGACGAGGGCCGCGGCAGCACGCCAGGCCGTTTGCGCCACCACGTCCTCGGCGTCGGTGAGCAGGTCGGTAGTGATGGCCGGCCAGGCCCGCTGATCGCCGAGCTTGGACAAGGTGTGCAGCGCCTGGCTCCGCGCCTGCGGGAACGGTGAGGCCAACTCCGGCAGCACCCGCTCCAGCACGAGGGTGGGGTCATGCTGGATCAGCGCCCAGGTCAGCATGTCGCGGACGAAGAAATCCGGTTCCACCGTGCAGCGCTCCACCAGGACCTCGATATAGCGGTCATGGGGACGCAGCCCGGCGGCCATCGCGGTCTGCAGGCGCGCCGATGACGGCTCTGCCTCGAGCGCGTCCGTCAGTCGGCCGACCACGGCGTCGATGTCTTCGTGGGTCATCTCGACCACCTCCGTCCCTCAGCAAACACCATGCCGTAACGAGAAGGTCAACGCCCGCTGTTTGATTCCCTCAGGCGCCCGGACGCGCCACCGGCCGAAAACCGCCCCGTATGCAGGCGGACCTGCCAGACTCGGCAGTGGATCTGAGTGAGCCGCAAGCGCCTGGGTCGAGGGTTTCGACGCCGTCGGAAGGACGTGTTGTGGCTGCCATGCAAACTCGGGGCGCTCTGTTCGCCGCCGCCTGGGTGCTGATCGCCGGGCTGGCGCTCACCGGTTGTTCGGCCCCGGCGCCGAGCGCTGACTACACGAAGGCGTACAACGTGGGGTTGCAGGCCTACACCTATGGCCTGCCGCTGCTCCAGACGAACAAGACCTTCCTCACCATGACCAGCATCAATGTGCCGAACGGTCAGGGCTTTGGCCCGGTCAACCAGTTCAGCCATGTGCGCACGCTCAACGACCCGACCAGCACCGCGGTGGTCGCGCCCGGGGCGAATGCGCTGTCGTCGATCGCCTGGCTCGACCTGACCGGCGAGCCGCAGGTGCTGCACGTCCCAAAGGTGAGCGATCACTACTTCGTCCTGGCTCTGCTCGACCCGTACACCGAGGATCTCCGCAACCTGGGCAGCGCTCACGCCACGCCGGAGGGCAACTACGTGATCTGCGGTCCGGGCCAGCATGACGCCCCGTTGCCGTCCAAGACTCACCGGATCACCGTCGACTACTCCCGCATCTGGATCATCGGATCGACTCAGCTCAAGGGGCCGGACGGCACCGCCAACGTCAACCGCATCCAGGACGGCTACACGCTGACTCCGTTGAGCAAATTCGGCACCGTCTACCACCCGCCGACGCCGGCCGATCCCGACACAGACGTCCAGACCTTCTCGGTGCCGACGGGCGTGACCTTCTTCGACACGCTCGGGCAGCTGCTGGCCCAGTTCCCGCCGCCCGCCGCCGACAAGCCTCAGTTGGATGCCTTCGCGGCGGTCGGTGTGGGGCAGGGCCTGACCCCGTCCACCAACTCCCAGCTGAGCGCGGACACCCTGCGCGGGCTCAGCGACGCGGTGGCTGCCGGGCCGGCGCAGATCAAGGCCGACACCAAGACGGTCCTCGCGGCTAGTGCGGCCAGGCACAACGGCTACTTCGTGGGCGGCTTCGGCGCGTATGGCACCGACTACCAGCTGCGCGCGGTGGTCTCGGTGATGGGGTTGGGGGCGTTCACCTCCGACCAGGCGATCTTCGCGATGGCGCTCACCGACGCCACCGGCACACCGCTGGACGGTTCGGCCAGCTACGTCGTGCACCTGGCCAGCCCGCCGCCGGCGACGGAGGGTTGGACGTTCACCGCCTACGACGCCAAGGGCGCCCTGATGCCGAACTCGCTCAACCGCTACCAGTTCAGCAGCGCCTCGAAGCTGGCCAAGAACGCCGACGGCTCGGTGGATCTCTATCTGCAGCCCACGGCCCCGTCCGACCCCGCGAAGGCCACGAACTGGTTGCCGGTCACGCCCGGACAAAGCTTCGAAGTAATCTGGCGGGTGATGGCCCCCAAACCCGACGCGATCACCCCGATCCTGGACGGCACCGGCTGGCAGCCCCCGCCGCTGAAGGCGGCGTGATGGGCGGTTCCGACACGAGAGGAACCGACTAGGGGGACACCCCCAGCGGCGGCGGGACCGCCTGGCGGCGCTATCAGCGGCCGCTCGTGCGCGCTACGCAGATCTGATCGAGCGCCTGAAGCGGTGAGTCGTGACTAGGGAAACAGCTGGACGTTCGCGCTGTGGCCGCTGGTCGCGAGCTTGGAATCGCAAGTGAGCAGGGGAGCGTCGAGGCCTTCGGCAAGCGCCAGGTAGGCGGCGTCATAGGCGGTGAACTGGTGGCGCAACTGCCAGATTCGTTCAGCGAGAGGCGCCGCTTCATGGCGGCTGATCGTCAAGGCGAAGTAGTTGGATCGCGCTTCTTCGGCTTGCTGATCGCTGATCCGACCGCTGCGGTGGAGGCCGCGCAGGGCGGAGAGCACTTCGATGTCGAGGAGGTGTGGCGCCTCGACCTCACCGGCCAAAGCACTGAGTAGCTCCTCGGCGGGCTCCGCGCCGATCAGTGCCTCGACCATCGCCGAGGCGTCCACCACGATCACCGTCGCCCGGCCTTCACTGCGTCGACGATCTCTGCCGACGAGGGGCTGCCGTCACGGTTGAGCAGGCGGAGTCTGGCGACGACCTCGTCGTTGGTGGGACGAGCGACGAGTTTCGCCAACTCGGCCGCGACGTAGGCCGAAAGCGACTGGCCCTGCGCCGCCGCCCGCTCCTTCAGGGTCTCGGCCACGGCGTCCGGCACCTCGCGGATGTAGAGCGTGGACATGGCACTCATGCTAGCACTCTGCAAGCAGGGCGGGGCTGGTGGAAGGCGTCCGGCTGAGTGCATGCCAGGAGGCTAAGCCGCACCACTGACACTCTTTGGAAGGTGAACGGGGGTGCTGTTGCCGATGTGGGAAACTGGACCGGTCCCGGCGCCGCAACGAAGTTATCCCTGAGGAAGGTCAACGATGTCCGATCTAACCTGGAGCGAGCTGGACGCGCGCGCTGTCGACACTGCACGGATCCTGGCGGCTGACGCCGTGGAGAAGGTCGGCAACGGCCATCCGGGCACCGCCATTTCGCTGGCTCCGCTCGCTTACCTGCTCTACCAGAAGGTGATGCGCCACGATCCCGCCGACCCCAAGTGGGTCGGACGCGACCGCTTCGTGCTGTCGATCGGGCACTCGTCGCTGACCCAGTACACCCAGCTGTACCTGGCCGGTTTCGGCCTCGAACTGGACGACCTGAAGGCGCTGCGCACCGAGGGCTCGCTGACGCCAGGACACCCCGAGTACGGCCACACCGCCGGCGTCGAGGTGACCACCGGTCCGCTGGGCGCGGGCGTGGCCAATGCTGTGGGTTTCGCCATGGCCGCTCGTCGCGAGCGGGCACTGCTCGACCCGAACACTCCAGTGGGCGAGGCCTCGCCGTTCGATCACTTCGTCTACTGCATCACCGGTGACGGCTGCATGCAGGAAGGCCCGGCTGCCGAGGCGTCCTCGCTGGCCGGCACCCAGAAGCTGGGCAACCTGGTGGTCATCTACGACGACAACCGGATCTCGATCGAGGGCGAGACCTCGATCGCCTTCACCGAGGACGTCGCCGCCCGCTACGCCGCCTACGGCTGGCATGTGCAGCACGTCGACTGGACCAACGGCAGCACCGGCTACACCGAGAACCTCCAGGCCCTGTACGACGCCATCGAGGCAGCCAAGGCGGTCACCGACAAGCCGAGCTTCATCAAGCTGACCACCGTGATCGGCTGGCCGTTGCCCACCAAGGCCGGCGACCACAGCGTCCACGGTGCCAAGCTCGGCGGCGACGAAATCGCAGGCCTGAAGAAGGAACTCGGCTTCGATCCGGCCGTCAACTTCCCCTACGAGGCCGAGGTGCTGGCCCACGCCCGCACCAACGCGGCCACCCGTGCGGTCGCGGCGAAGGCCGAGTGGAGCAAGGCTTTCGACGCCTGGCGTGCGGCCAACCCGTCCCAGGGTGAGCTGTTCGACCGCCTGGTCGCCGGCGCCGTCCCTGACCTGTCGGCGGCTTTGCCGGTGTTCGCGCCGGGCAAGAAGGCCACCCGTGCGGCGTCCGGTGAGGTGCTCAGCGCCATCGCCGAGGCGATGCCGGAGTTGTGGGGCGGCTCGGCCGACCTGGCCGGCTCCAACAACACCACCATGAAGGGGCAGAAGTCCTTCCTGCCGCCGGAGCGTTCCAGCCACGAGTTCAGCGGCGACTTCTCCGGACGGGTGCTGCACTTCGGCATCCGCGAGCACGCGATGGGCAACATCCTCAACGCCATCAACACCGGCCTCACCCGCGCCTACGGCGGCACCTTCCTGGTCT
>CAZLJN010000032.1:0-13677 GCA_964559815.1 uncultured Propionibacteriaceae bacterium | reverse complement strand
GGCGCCACCTGGGACACCCCCGGCATGAAGCGCTTCGGCGGCGCCATGGGGCCCGGCCTCATTACCGTCTGGAACCCCGATGACTGCCCGGTCGATGTGGCCAGCCGGATGATCGCCTTCGGCGCGGGGGAGTCGGCGGGTCAGTGCGGCCCGTGCATGTTCGGCCTGCCCGCACTGTCGGCGGACTGGGCGCGGTTCAGCGAGCAGCCCAACCGCGAAAACCACTGGCAGTTGGTCAGCCGCTTGGGCCAGTTCGGTGGCCGTGGCGCCTGTGCCCACCCCGACGGTGTGGCCCGCTTCGCCCAATCGGCGCTGCGGGCGCTGGGCCCCGAACTCGCCCAGCACGCCGACAACCACTGCACCAAGGCAGGAGGACGCCGCTATGCCCAGCTCGGCTGACCATCGGCGGGTGGCCGTCGACCGGATCCTGTGCTCCGGTCACGGCATCTGCGCCCAAACCTTGCCGACCTCGATCGCCCTGGACGAATGGGGCTACCCGATCATCGTCGAGGACCACGTGGACGCTGACGCGGGAGCGCTCGCGGTGAAATTGTGCCCGGCGCGGGCGTTGTTCCTGCGCTGAGCCGTGGTGGTGCGCGACCTGCGGCTTGCTGTGGGAGGGGCCGGTGAACAATTCTGGTCCGGTGACCGCACACGATCCCGACGAGTTCTCCTTCCTGGCCGATGATGCTGCCGCCGTCGGTCGCGCCGCCGCGCTCCCCACGGTGCGGCGCGTCGATCTCACCGAACAGGTGAGTGCGCTGAGTTGGGGAGAAGGGCCGGCCCGGATCGTCCTGGCCCATGGGGTGGCGCTGAACGCCCACACCTGGGACGCCACCGTGCTCGCCTGGCCCGATCCGTCGGTCGGCTTTCTGGCGCTCGACCTGCCCGGCCATGGGGATTCTGCCTGGCGCCCGGACGCCGACTACTCGCCGGCGACCCTGGCCGGCCCCATCTCCGAAGCGCTGGCCGCGGCCCGCGCCCGCGGATTGCTGGTGGCGGAACCGTCCTTCGTCGGGCATTCCTTGGGCGGGCTGATCGCAGTGGAGTTGCTGCGCCGGCCACCCGAGTTCGATCAACTGGTGCTGGTGGACATCCTCCCGTTGCGCTCCGAAGCGGCGCGGGGGGTGGCCGCCTTCCTCGATGGGCCATCGTCGTTCGAGTCTCGAGACGAGATCGTGCAGCGAGCGTTGGCGTTCGGGCTGGGGGGCAACCGCGACGCGTTGGAACGCGCGGTGTACCTCAACACTCGCCTGGCCGCAGACGGTCGGGTGGTGTGGAAGCACCACTTCGGCGTCCTGGGCGGCGCGGGGCTGCGGGTACCCGACGCCGAATCGACCTGGCCGGTGATCGCCGACGCCCTGGTTCCGATCGCACTGATCGCCGCCACCATGTCGCTGCTGGATGCCGAGGCGGTCGAGTACTTCGAGACGATCCGGCCGCAGGCATCAGTGCTGCGCCTGGTCGGCGGCCACAACCTCCAGGAGGACGCGCCGGTCGCTTTGGCCCGGGCGCTGTTCGACGTCCTGGCGGGCTGAACTCAGTCGACGACGTCCGGATCGGCAGGGTCGGGGACCCCGGCGATGGCGCGGCGGAGTCGCGGCGTGCTGGCGAGGGTGAGCACGGCGGCGATGGTGCCGAAGCCGGCGACGGAGGCCAGCCCGGCCACATAGCCGGAATGGTCGATCAGCGCGCCGGCCACGCTGGAGCCGATCGAGGCGCCGATGCCGATGCCGGTACCGACCCAGGCCAGGCCTTCGGTGAGGCGGCCGGTCGGCACCAACTGGCCGATCAGAGTGTTGGCGTTGATCAGGGTGGGCGCCACGGTCGCTCCCAGCAGCAGGCCGAGCAGGCCGAGGGTGAGCGCGTCCTGAGCGGCCAGCAGGATGATCGTGGTGATGAAGAGCGCCAACATGCCGATGACGAAGCGACGCAGGGTGCTGGAGCGCCAGCGGCGCGAACCGTAGATCAGACCGGCGGCGGCCGAGGCCAGCGAGAACACCCCCAGCACCACGCCCGAGGCGGCACGGACGTCCCAGCTGGTCGCGGCCGCGACCACGCTGACATCGATCGAGCCGAAGATGCAGCCCAGCAGCAGTCCGACGGCCACCACCGGCCCCACGCCGGCGATGCGCAGGGCGAACTGCGCCGGCGGCGCGTCGGAGTGGGTCGCTGTGGGGTGCGGGGGAGGCTCGGTGGCGCGCTGGGAGTAGAACAGCTGGGCGCCGACCAGGCTGAGGACGACCGGCACCGCCACTCCTGCGGTGGGATGCACCCAGGTGGCCAGGGCGGTCGCCGCCACCGGCCCGATCACGTAGGTGATCTCGTCCAGCGACGACTCCAACGAGAACGCGGTGTGCAACTGGTCGGGATCGTCCAGCAGGTGGTTCCAGCGTGCGCGCACCAGTGCTCCCGGCGAGCCGCCGGCCGCACCGGCCACGATCACCGGCAGAAACAGCGTCCAGACGGGGAAGCGGTTGGCCGCCAGTACCACGGTGAGGGTGAGGGCCACGGCGGAGATGATCGCTGCGGGGTACATCACCCGACGCTGGCCGTAGCGGTCGACCAAGTTGGACAGGACGGCGGTGCCCACGGCCCAGGCGGTGGCGTTGGCTGCCACCACCGCACCGGCCAGTCCGTAGCTGTTGTACAGCGTCGACACCATCAACACGATGCCCAGGCCGGCCATGGCCGAGCCTGATCGGGCCAACAGCCCGGCCGCGGAGAACTTCCAGGCGCCGGGAAGAGTGAGGATCTCTCGGTAGCGGCGCACCCGACGATCCTCTCACGCGTGTCACAAGGGGTCGGACGGTGCCGGGGTTTCGACACGCGGCTGCGCCGGGGTCGTTGGTTGAGCCTGTCGAAACCTGGCTGCGATGGACGGTTTCTTGCGGTCGACACCACTCCTTAACGGCGCCCTAACAACCGTCGGAGATGATCGTGACTCAATCGGACCACTGGCGTCCGCGTCGAAGGGAGCGCCATGATCGCTCGTCGCACGATCAACGGCCACACCTACCAGTTCGACTCACTGGTGGAGCTGCTGGCCAAGGCCACGCCGCGTCGGTCCGGTGACGAGTTGGCCGGCTGCGCGGCCAGCTGCGAAGCCGAGCGCGCTGCCGCGCAACTGGCGCTGGCTGACGTCGAGCTGGTCACCTTCCTCAACGAACCGGTCATCCCGTACGAGACCGACGAAGTCACCCGGCTGATTCTCGACACCCATTCGGCCGAGGCGTTCAGCCCCATCTCGCATCTGAGCGTCGGCGGGCTGCGGGACTGGCTACTGGAAGTCGCCGCCCGTCCGGACGGCGGCCGCGTGCTGGCCGCAGTGGGTCCAGGTCTGACCCCGGAAATGGTGGCGGCGGTCAGCAAGATCATGCGCAACTCCGACCTGATCGCCGTGGCCCACGCCACCCGGGTGCTCACCGGCTTCCGCACCACCCTCGGCCTGCCCGGACGGCTGGCGACCCGGCTGCAACCCAACCACCCCACCGACGACCTGAAGGGGGTGGCCGCCTCGATCCTGGACGGGCTGCTGCTCGGCCAAGGCGACGCGGTGGTCGGCATCAACCCCGCCGGTGACTCGCCCCAGGTCAGTGCCGATCTGCTGCACATGCTCGACCAGATGCGCCGGGCCTACGAGATTCCGATGCAGTCGTGCGTGCTCACCCACATCTCCACCACGATCGGGCTGATCGAGGCCGGCGCCCCGGTCGATCTGGTCTTCCAGTCGATCGGCGGCAGCCAGGCCACCAATACCTCCTTCGGGGTGAACATCGCGATGCTGCGCGAAGGGATGGAGGCCGGGCTGTCGCTGCAGCGGGGCACGGTGGGCAACAACGTCATGTACTTCGAGACCGGCCAGGGCTCCTCGCTGAGCGCCGGAGCCCACCTCGGCACCGGCGGACGGCCGGTCGACCAGCAGACGCTGGAGGCGCGGGCGTACGGCCTGGCCCGGGAGTTCTCACCGTTGCTGGTGAACACGGTGGTGGGCTTCATCGGCCCCGAATACCTCTACGACGGTAAGCAGATCATCCGGGCCGGGTTGGAGGATCACTTCTGCGGCAAGCTGCTGGGCGTCCCGATGGGAGTGGACGTCTGCTACACCAACCACGCCGAAGCCGACTTCGACGACATGGACACCTTGCTCACCCTGCTGGCCGCGGCCGGGGTGAACTTCGTGATCACCGTGCCCGGTGCCGACGACATCATGCTGGGCTACCAGTCGCTGGCCTACCACGACGCCTTGGTGACCCGGAACACCCTGGGGCTGAAGCCGGCGCCGGAGTTCGAAGCCTGGCTGAAGTCGCAAGGCATCGCCGACTCCTACGGCGTGGTGCGCGGCCTGGAACTTGGATCGTCCCGCTTGCACACACTGGCCGGAGCCGTGGCATGACCGCCGCGGCCCAGCCTGAGCGCCGGTTTGATCCGTGGGCGCCGCTGCGCAGCACCACCCAGGCCCGGATCGGGCTGGGGCGAGCCGGGATGAGCCTGCCGACCGCGGCCGTCCTGGAGTTGCAGGTGGCGTTGGCGGCGGCGCGGGACGCGGTGCATCTGCCGCTGGACACCGCACCGATCCTGTCCGGCTTGGCCGGGCTGGGGGCCGGCGAGCCGATTCTGCTGACCAGTCAGGCGCCGGACCGGGCGGCCTACTTGCGGCGTCCGGATTGGGGCCGGGTGCCGTCTTCGGTGGCCGGGCTGCCCAGCGACGGCTGGGATGTGGGCCTGGTGATCGCCGACGGTCTGTCGTCCAAGGCGGTCAGCGAACACGCGGTGGCGATGGCGGCCGCCCTGTTGGCGGCTTTCGACCCTGAGCTCACCGTGGCCCCGCCGGTGGTGATCACCCAGGCGCGGGTGGCGGCCGGCGATGCCATCGGCCAGGCAATGGGGCTGGGGGCGGTGCTGGTCCTGATCGGGGAGCGTCCCGGATTGTCGGTGGCCGACAGCCTGGGGCTGTATCTCACCTACGCGCCGCGGCCCGGCCGCAACGATGCCGAGCGCAACTGCATCTCCAACGTCCATCCGCCCGAAGGCCTCGGCTACGCCGCCGCAGCCGCGACCGCCGCCCGCCTGCTGCGCGGTGCCCGGGCGCTGGGCCGCTCGGGAGTAGACCTGAAAGACACCGCCGAGCCGGACGCCCTGCGCGGCTGAGCCCGTCCAGACGAAACGAGGGGGGTGTGCACCGTAGTCGGTGCACACCCCCCTCGCTAATGGACCGGCTCAGCGCAGGTCGGTCGACTCCTCGCTCAGGCCACCGGACAGCGCGTACTCCTCCTCGGGGGAGAGCACCAACTGGTGGCGTCCGTAGACGGCGAAGGCGATCAGCGCCAGCACATAGAGCACCACCACGGTGTAGATCGCCACGGTGTAGGCCGGGTTGAGCAGCACGCCGACGAAGATCACCGCCGCGACCAGACCGGCGATCACCGCGCCGGCGATGCCGAACGGGCTGCGGTGCGGACGGTTGGCCTCCGGGTGCTTCACCCGCAGGATCACATAGGAGGCCATCTGCGACAGGTAGGCCACCACCGCGCCCCACACCGCGATGTTCAGCACCACCGAACCGGCCGCGGCATCGCCGAACTGCACCACGAACAGCGAAGCGAAACCGATCGCCGCGCCCACGATCAGGGCCAGGTATGGGGTGTGCTGCGAGCCGGTGAGGGAGAGGAACTTCGGGTAGTAGCCGGCCCGCGACAGCGAGTACATGTTGCGGCCGTAGGCGAACATGATGCCCTGGACGCTGGCCAGCAGCCCGATCAGGGCGAAGCCGGACAGGATCGCGGCGATATCGCCGGGGATGATCGTCCGGAAACCTTCCAGCAGCGGCTCGGTGGACGCACCGATCGCGGTCGCGCCGACCACGCCCGGGTTCAGCACCACCACGATCAGACCGGTGATCAGCAAGGTGAGCAGGCCGCCACGTCCGGCACGGGGAATATCGCGCTCGGGGTCGTGCGCCTCTTCGGCGGCCAGGGGGAGTTCCTCGATCCCCAGGAACAGCCACATCGCGAACGGCAACGCGAACAGCACCGGCAACGGACCCATCGGGAAGAGGGCGGCCAATGTCGGCGACGACAGCCAGTCGGGCCAGCTGCCGGCCACCGGGGCGATGTCGACCAGCTTGGCGACGCTGAACGTCCCCGAGGCCACCGCGATCACGCCGAACAGCACCAGGACACCCACCGACAAGAACGCCACCACCGTGGCGAACCGGAACGAGATGTGCGCCCCGGCGGCATTGAGGCCGACGAAGATCGCATACAGGCCGAGCCACCACACCCATGCCAGGCCTGCCTCGATCAGGCTGAAGCCGGCCAACTGAGTGAGGATCGCGTCGGCGTACTGGGCGGAGAAGTAGATCACCACGGCCGTGGTCATCACGTACTCGATGGTCTCGGCCAATCCGGTGATGAAACCGCCCCACGGTCCCATCGCGGCCCGGGCAAAGGAATAGGCGCCGCCGGTGTGCGGCATCGCGGCGGCCATTTCCGAGATCGATTCGACCATCAGCACGTACATCGCCACCACGATCAGGGTCGCCAGCATGAAGCCGCCCCAACCGGCCAATGGAATCCCACCGTTCCAGCCGGAGAAATCGCCGGAGATGACCGCGGCCACGCCCATGCCCCACAGACCCCAGAAACCGGCGGTCCGCTTGAGCTTGCGTTTGTCGAAGTAGCCGTCCTCGGCGCGAGTGTAAGTGACGCCGGCGACGGCGACCGGTTCGTCCTCGGTGACGGTGCTCATGCGGGTGAGTCCTCTCGATGAATGCCAGTGGGAAAACGGCGAACGGCGCCGAAGATTCGGCGCCGATGAGGGGACGTTATGGCTCTCGCCGGCCGAAATCGGCAGCGGTTACTCAGCTGTTACCGCGCGGGTGACGTTCTTAACATGGCGGGCTCAACACGAGCTTTGGGCTGACCACCTACACCGTGGTTGGCCGGTGCGCTAGCGTCGGGGGCGGGGATGAGAGCGCGGAAAAAGGGGAACCGATGGCGGGTTTCGACTTGCCCAACTGTGAGTTGGGTGTGGCCACGGCGGCCACCCAGATCGAGGGGGGTGATCTGGACACCAACTGGCATCGCTGGGCGGCGTCCGGCCGGGTCGCCGACGGCTCCTCGCCAGCGCGGGCGGCCGACCACTGGAACCGGGTCGGCCAAGACATCGCGCTGCTGAACGAACTCGGCGTGAAGCACTACCGGATGGGCCTGGAGTGGGCCCGGGTGGAGCCGAACCCCGGAGAGTTCGATGCCGCTGCCATCGCCCATTACCGCGACGAGGTCGCCGCCCTGCGCGCTGCCGGGGTCACTCCGTTGGTGACGCTGCATCACTTCAATCTGCCTGGCTGGCTGGTGGACGACGGAGGCTGGCTGGGACCTGGCATCAAGGTGGCCTTCGGGCGTTTCGCCCGCCGCATGGTCACCGAGTTGTCGGCGTGGGTCGATGAGTGGATCCCGATCAACGAGCCGAACGTGTACGCCACCCTGGGCTTCTCCGAGGGAGTGTGGCCGCCGGGGGAGCGGTCGCTGCTGCGGACGATCGCGGTGCTGCAGGTACAGGCAGAGGTGCACATCGCCACCTATCAGATGATCCACGCGCTGCAACCGGCCGCGCGGGTCGGTACGGCCAACCACTTGCGGGCGTTCGCGCCGGCGAACCCGTCCAATCCGGTGCATCGGCTGGCCAGTCGGGCGGCCGATTGGTTGTTCCAGCGGGCCGTGATCAAAGCGATGAGCACCGGGGTGTTCGACCTGCCGCTGCGGCGGCCGTCCGGGGTGGTCCCGGGGCGCTACTACGACTTTCAGGGCATCAACTACTACACCCGCTCCTCGGTGAAGGGGCTGGCCGACGGCATGGCCACCGGCGTGCCGGTCAACGACTTGGGCTGGGAAATCTACCCGGCCGGTCTGACCGAGTCCTGTCGCTGGATCCACGAGGCCTACCCGGGGCCGATCTATCTCACCGAGAACGGGACGGCCGACGCCACCGACTCGTTCCGCTCGCGTTTCCTCTACGACCATCTGCAGGAGGTCGCCACCAACGGATTGCCGATCGAGCGCTACTACCACTGGTGCTTCACCGACAACTGGGAGTGGGCCGAGGGCGAGGGGCCGCGCTTCGGGCTGATCGAACTCGACTACGACACCCAGCAGCGCACCATGAAGGAGTCAGGCCGCTTCTACACCGACATCATCGCCCGGCGCGGAGTGACGGCCGAGGCCTACCAGCGCTGGGTTTCGGGCCAGCGCTACCGACGCAATACGGAGGTCAGCAATGGGTGAGTTCGATCGCCGGAACAAGTGGACGTTCGGCATCGGCACGATCGGGCGCGACATGGTGTACGCCCTGGTCAGCATGTATTTGGTGTTCTTCCTCACCGACATCGTGAAGGCCCCGGCGCAGGACTTCCTGTGGGCCAGCACGCTGATCCTGCTGGTGCGCCTGATCGACGCGGTCGCCGACATTCTGATGGGCGGGGTGGTCGACAACACCCGGACCCGCTGGGGGCAGTACAAGCCGTGGATCGCGATCGGGTCGGTGGCCTCGGCGGTGTTCACCGTCCTGATGTTCTCCGACCTGCGGCTCAGCGGCGGCGCGTTCGTGGCCGGCTTCGCGGTGATCTACCTGCTGTGGAGCCTGTCCTACACCGCCAACGACATTCCGTACTGGTCGATGATGCCCTCGCTGACGCTGGACCAGAAGATGCGGGAGAAGTTCGGCGCGACCGCCAAGGTGTTCGCCACCATCGGGCTGTTCACCGTAGTGGTGGCAGTTATTCCGGTGACCAAGGCGCTGGCTCCGTCCATGGGTGCGGTGCCGGCCTGGACCCTGTTCGCCTCCAGCGTGGCAGTGATCATGGTGCTGGGTCAGGCGGTGACGCTGTTCGGGGTGAAGGAGCCCGACATCGTGGTGCCGCAGGAGCGCACCACGCTGCGCGATCTGGGGCGGGCGGTGTTCAGCAACGACCAGTTGCTGTGGACCGCGATCGCCATGGTCACCTTCATGACCGGTTATGTGACCACGACCACGTTCGGCACCTACTACTTCAAGTACGTCTACGGCGACGAGAACATGTACGCGCCGTTCGGCGGGGTGCTGGTGGCCAGCCAGTTGCTGGGGTACGGAATCTTCCCGCTGCTGTCGAAACGCTTCTCGCGTAAGACCTTGTTCACTGCGGCGATCGCTTTGATTCTGGCCGGCTATGCGGTGTTCTTCTTCAGCCCGCCGCAGCTGGCGTTCGTGGCGGTGGCCGGGCTGCTGATCTTCATCGGCGATTCGTTCGTGACCATCCTGATGCTGGTGTTCCTCTCCGACACCATCGAATACGGCCACTGGAAGCTGGGCCGCCGCAACGGCTCGGTGACCTTCGCCCTGCAGCCGTTCATCAACAAGGTGGGCGCGGCCCTGTCGACCCAGATCGTCGCCGTGGCCGTGGTGATCGCTGCGCTCAACCCGGAGCATCCCGAACTGATCACCCCCGATGGCATCCTGACGGTGAAGGTCGGCATGCTGGTGCTGCCGCCGATCCTGATCCTGATCAGTTACCTGATCTACCGCGCCAAGTACCGCATCGACGAGGCTCTCTACGCCCAGATCGTCGCGGAGCTGAAAGAACGCGGCCAGGTGCACTGAGTCGGCTTTGACACGCGCGGAACGCTGGCTGCTCAACCAGCGGGAAGGGCTGGTTGAGCGTGTCAAAACCCGTTGCGGTCGGGCGGGGGAGGCAAAAGCTGGCATGGCTGGGTTGCCTGATCGGTCCTAGCGTGGAGACACCCCGAACAGTGGAGGTCCCGATGCGTGCTCCGCGAGTCCTCGTTCCCCTGGTGGTGAGCCTGGCGCTCCTGGCCCCTGGTGCGGCCTGCTCCGCGCAGGCGGCGGTGCCCTCCAAGGCGCCGACGGTGACCCCGGTGGCGGTGCCCGGATACATGGTGACGCCGGTGGCCACCGGACTCACGATCCCGTGGGACCTCACTTGGATTGGGCAGACCATGCTGTTCGACGAGCGTCCTGGACGGGTCTGGACGCTGCGGCCCGGCGGCAGTCCGGTGCGGGTGAACCTGCCCTTGCCGCCGATCTTCGCCAGCTCCGAAGGTGGGCTGCTGGGCATCGTGGCCGATCCGTTCGCGGCCACCAACGGCTACTTCTATACCTGCATGTCGGTGGCCAAGGCTGACGGGTCGGCCTCGGACGTCCAGGTGTGGAAATGGCGGCTGGTCGATGATGCGAACGCGGTGAAGGTGGCCACTCTGGTCACCGGGATCCCGATCGGCTACGGCCGCCACAACGGCTGCCGGCTGACCTTCCGCTCGTCGGGCATGCTCTACATCGGCACCGGAGACGCGGCCAAGGGCACCAACCCGCAGAGCCTGAAATCGCTGGGTGGCAAGGTGCTGCGCATTCGCAGCGACGGCAGCATCCCGACGTCCAACCCGTTCTACCGAAAGGGCGGGAAGGCGCGGCTGATCTGGAACTACGGGCACCGCAACATCCAAGGCCTCGCGCTGCGCCCCGGCACCAACCAGTTGTGGACGGCCGAGCACGGGCCCGATCGTGACGACGAGATCAACATCGTGATCAAGGGACGCAACTACGGCTGGGCGCCGACTCCTGGCTACAACGAGGCCCGGGCGATGACCGACACCAGGCGCTTTCCGAAGGCGGTGAAGGCCAAGTGGCGTTCGGGCTCCCCGACGGTGGCGACCAGTGGCGCCACCTTCCTCAGCGGATCGCAGTGGGGAGCCTGGAACGGCGCCCTGCTGGTGGCCGAACTCAAGGGCTCCGGCATTCTGGTGTTCTCGGTGTCGGCGAAGAACAAAGTGACCAAGGTCGCCGAGATCGCCACCGACCACGGCCGGATCCGCTCGGTGCACCAGGGCCCCGACGGCGCGCTGTACTTCACCACCTCCAACGGCCCCAACGACGGCATCTATCGCCTCGTCCTGAACTGAGGAAGCCAATGCGGCGTGCTCGCGACGCGTGGTTTCGACGGGCTCAACCGGCGGTGGTGTCGGTGGGACTCAACCAACGGCAGCACTCGTTGGTTGAGCAGGCCGCGCAGCGGCCGTGTCGAAACCAGGCGTGATGACCGCGTGCGCGGATCGCTAGACTCCGGCCCGGAGGAGGTCCGGTGCCGAAAGTTGTCGATCATGCCCAGCGCCGACGCGACATCGTCGATGCGCTGCTGGAGCTGATCGCCCGCGAAGGCATGGGGGCGGCCACGTCCCGCTCGCTGGCCAGCCATCTGGGGGTCTCCAACGGGGCGCTGTGGCGCTACTTCAAGGACAAGGACGACCTGCTGGCGGCCACCTACCAAACCGTCCTCGACAAGTCGAACCAGCGGGTGGCCGAGGCCATCGCCGGACGCAGCGGCATCGATGCGGTGCTGGCGATGATCGAGACCTTCTTCCCGCTCACCGCTGAGTTGCAGGACGAAGCCAAGGTCGTCCTCGCCTTCTGGGGAGTGGCGGCGATGAACCCCACCCAGGCCAGCCACGGCAACCCCGAGATGGTGCAGTGGAGCGATGAGTTCGCCGCGCTGCTGGCCGAAGCGGTGGCGGCAGGGGAGTTGCGACCCGACACCCCGGTGGCAGCCCTCGGCGGCATCCTGCTGAGTGTGGCCACCAACGCTCAGGTCGAGTACGTCTTCCAGGGCGACGACGGAGCCGGCCGGATGGCCGACGTCCGGCGCCTGCTGGAGTCGTTCCGCGCCTAGCGCGGGTTTCGACACGCTCGCTTCGCTGGCTGCTCAACCAGCGGTGGTGCTCCCCGCACCCGAAACACAACTGATACACCGGCGTCACCGTTTGTGTACAAGCGTTCATTAACGTCTTCCTCAAGATCGGAATCCGACGACGTGTCCGATCAAGACCACAGTGATCAAGGAGGCAGATATGTCGGACACCGAGATTTCGTTTTTGTACCTGAGTGAGCCGGACGCGATCGCCGCCGGCGTCACCGAGATGGCGCCCTGCGTCGAAGCGATGGATGAGACCCTGCAGCTGCTGCAGCTGGGCGACTACCGGATGGCCGGCAGCGAGGGCAACTCGCACGGCGCGATGATGCTGTTCCCCGAGACCTCGGAGTTCCCGAACATGCCCACCGACGGCGTCGACCGTCGCTTCATGGCCATGCCGGCCTACCTCGGCGGCAGCTTCGATAACGCCGGCGTGAAGTGGTACGGCTCCAACATCGACAACCGCGAGAAGGGTCAGCCTCGCTCGATCCTCACCTTCATCCTCAACGACAAGGACACCGGCGCCCCGAAGATGTTCATGTCGGCCAACCTGCTCAGCGCCTACCGCACCGGCGCCGTCCCCGGCGTGGGCGCGAAGTACCTGGCCAAGAAGGACGCCGAAGTGGTGGCCATCATCGGCCCCGGCGTCATGGGCAAGACCGGCCTGGAGGCCTACAACGCGGTGCGCGACATCAAGGTCGCCCAGGTCTACGGACGCCGCCGGGTCACCAGCGAAGCCTTCAAAGAGTGGGCCGCCGAGCGTCTTCCGCACATCGAGATCGTGATCTGCGACAGCATGGAGGAAGCCGTCCGCGGTGCCGACATCATCCACTCCGGCGTCTCCGGTGAGGTCAACCCGGCCACCTACCCGCACGTGAAGACCGAGTGGCTCAAGCCCGGCGCCTTCATCTGTGCAGTGGCCAACCTGAAGCTGGACGAGGAACTGCTGCAGGCTCCCGAGACCGGCCTCTACATCGACAACGTGAAGATGTACTTCGACTGGCAGGAAGAGTTCGGCTACCCGGCCTACGAGACCACCACCGGCATCATCGGCACCCGCTTCGTCGACATGATCCACGACAAGCTCATTCCTGCCGAGAAGGTCGTCAACATCGGTGACGTCCCGCTGGGTCGCGACGCCGGCCGCACCAGCGATGACCAGTTCATCGTGTTCAGCGTCGGCGGCATGCCGATCGAGGACGTCGCCTGGGGCACCATCGTCTACCGCAACGCCCTCGAGCGCGGTATCGGGGTGAAGCTCCCGCTGTGGACGACCCCGGTGATGGCCTGACCGATTCCGATCCTGGACGAGCGCTGAGCGTTGCACTGAGCGCAGCGCTCGTCCAGCCATACCCAACCGGTCGAGAAAGGCCACCCACATCATGAGCAAAGTTGTGATCATCGGCGGCGGCATCATCGGTGCCACCACCGCCTACGCGCTGCTGAACAAGGGCGTCACCGACATCACCATCCTCGAGCGCGACACCATCGGCTCGGGCGGCACCGGCAAGACCGCCGGCATCATCCGCTGCCACTACGGCGTCACCTCGATCAGCGCGCTGGCGCTGTACAGCCTGGACTTCTTCGAGAACGCCAAGGAGCTGGTCGGCACCGACATCGAGTTCGAGCAGGTCGGCTACCTGGTCGGCATCGGTGAGGAAAACCTGGAGCCGTTCCGGGCCAGCCTGGCCAACCAGCGCTCGATCGGCGTCCAGACCGACGAGATCACCCCGGCCGAAGCCGGTGCGCTGTGGCCGACCGCCGAGGTTGGCGACTTCGCCACGTTCTGCCTGGAGAAGCGCGGTGGCTACGGCGACGGCTACGCCACCGTCCAGGGGCTGGCCGCCTACCTGCGCACCCAGGGTGTGGCGATCAAGCAAGGCGCCAAGGTGGCTGAGATCCTCACCGTCGACGGTGCGACCACCGGCGTGAAGCTGGTC
>CAZLJN010000031.1:0-13737 GCA_964559815.1 uncultured Propionibacteriaceae bacterium | reverse complement strand
CGCGCCTTCGCTGCCGACGGCGCCATCACGAAGTGCGTCCGCAGGGTCTCCACGATCTGGAAGCCGATGGTGTAGACCGGATTGAGCGCGGTCATCGGCTCCTGGAAGATCACCGAAATCTCGTTTCCGCGAATCTCGCGCATCCGAGGACCGGTGAGCCCGATCAGCTCGGTGCCCTTCAGCTTCGCCGAGCCGGTGGCCCGCCCGTTCGGCGGCAGCAGCCCGATCAGGCTCATCGAGGATTGGGTTTTACCCGATCCCGACTCACCCACGATCGCCAGCACTTCGCCCGACTTCAGATCGAAGTTGATGTGCTCGGCGGCGTCGAACCACTCGCCATTCACCCAGAACTTCACCCCGAGGTCACGGACCTCGAGAATCACATCACCGCGCTTCTGCGTGCCGTCGCCGAGTTGCTTCGACAACCGCACCGCGCCTGTCAGCCCGGACTCCACCGGCGAATCGTTGCTCACTTCTCAACTCCCTCTACGCGAACCCGCACTGCCCGCTCCATTTGGCGAGCCGATGGCAATCGCTTGGTGCGCGGGTCGAAAGCGTCCCGCAGACCATCACCGATGAAGTTGACGCTCAATGCGATCAAGATGATGAACAAACCGGGCCACCAGAACAGCCAGGGACGGGTGGAGAAGGCGCCCTGATAGGTCGAGATCAGGTTCCCCAGCGAGATCAGCGGCGGATTGATGCCGAATCCCAAGAAGCTCAAGGCGGTCTCCAGCACCACGGCGGTGCTCATCAGCAAGGTGGTGTTCACGATGATCACCCCGATGGCGTTCGGCAGGATGTGCCGAGTGATGATTCGCCAGTTGCTCGCGCCGGCCACCCGGGCCGAATCGACAAACTCACGTTCGCGCAGGCTCAAGAACTCACCGCGGACCAGGCGGGCCAAGCTGGGCCACAGGATCAGGCCCAACATCACCGCCAACAGCAGTGGCATGTTCGCGTTGATCGAGTCGCGCACCTCCTGGGAGGCGTTCAGTTTGTCCGGCACGGTGGAGAGCAGCTTGCCCAGCACTGCGCCGAGCACGATCACCGGCAGGGTGATCACCAGGTCGGTGAACCGCATCAACACCTGATCGGTCTGCTTACGGTAGTAGCCGGCAAGCGCACCGATGGAGACGCCGAGGATCAGCGCCACCACGCTCATCACCACCATCACCAGCAGCGAGGTCTGGACGCCCTTCATCACCAGGGCGAAGTTGTCCCGACCGATCTCGTCCTGGCCGAAGGGGTGATCGCCGATGAAGAATCCGCTGCCACCAAAAAGACCTGGAAGCATCAGAGTGGGCGCGCCCCCATTGAGGATCTCCGGGTTGCTCCGGTTGAAGTCCTGGTATTTCCACAGGCCTGGAATCGGGCCTAAGCCCATCGCCAGGAGGGAAAGCACCGCGATCACGATCAACAGGATCGAGCCGAACAAGGCCCCGCGGTGACGCAAGAAGCGGCGCCAGACGATCTGGCCTTGCGAGAGCCCCTCGACTTCTTTGGACTCGATCGCGTTGTCGCCACGTCCGACGACGTCCTGGGGTTCGGTGCTGGGATCGATACTCATGCGTTCACCCGAATCCTTGGGTCGAGCAGGGCGTAGAGGAAGTCGGCCACCAAGTTGGCGACCATGGCCAGAGCTCCGGTGATCATCACGTAGGCCATCACTGGATCCGGCTCACTATGGTGCAGCGAAGTGACGAACATTCGGCCCATACCCGACCAGCCGAAGATGGTCTCGGTGATCACCGCGCCACCGATCAAGGCGATGATGTCGACCGGCACCACCGACGCCAGCGGCATCAGTGCGTTACGCAGCGCATGTCGGACGATCACCACCCGCTCGGACAGGCCTTTGGCCCGAGCCGTACGGATGTACTCCTGATTGAGCACTTCCAGCATCGAACCGCGCTGATACCGGGTGTAGGACGCGAACGAGATCGCCACCAACGCCACCGTGGGCAACAGCAAGTGAGTGAAGCGGTCGAGCTGACTCACCCAGAAGTCACCCTCCAGCCCCGGGGTCTCGGCACCGATCGTGGCAATCGGGCGCCCCTTGATCACCGGCGAGTTGAAGTAGAGCGGCCAGGTCATCATCACTTGGTCGACGAAGGTGAGCCCTGCCATCACCAGCGCCACCAGGGCGCCACCGCGCATCGAAACCGCGCGGTCCGGCCCTCCGAACAGCCACCCGACCAGCAGTCCACAGCCGATCGCCACCAACAGCAGCAGGAAGATCAACCCCCAGTTGGCGGGGACATAGAAGAACAGCCACTGCGTGCCGTACCAGGCGCCGATCCCGACGACTGCTGTCGTCAGCGCCGAGTACAAGGCCTTGCGGTTGTTGATGCCGGCGAAGACCACGGTCACCGCGACCGCCCAGGCCAGGCCGATCACCGCCACGCCCACGAAGCCGACGCGCGGCGATTCGAGCCAGTTACTCAACAGCAGGTACGCCAGGGCGGCGAAGGTGATGGCGGTGGCCGCTCCCAGCGTCGTCAACTTCTTTCGATTGTCTCCGCCGATCGCCCCGGCCCAGAACAGCCCGGATATCAGCGAGGTGATGATCACCGCCGGCCAACTGATCGTTGGATTGTTGAGGTAGTCGTTGAGGCCGATTGCCAGGAACTGCTTCAGCAACACTGCCACCCAGAAGACCGGCAATGCGTACAGCACGAAGGAGACGAAAGTGATCGCGTAGTCGAAGGTCGTGTACTGCCGCAGTGCACTCACCACGCCGACGATCACACCCAGCACGATGGCGATCATGGTGGCCGCGAAGACCAGCTGCACCGAAGTGGAGATCGCACTGGGCAGCATGTCATTGACCCTCTGCTGAGTGGTCCAGGCGATTCCCCAGTCGCCGGTCAGAACGTGCCGAAGCCAGAGGCCGTAACGCTGCCACCAGGGCAGGTCGAGCCCGAGCTGGCTGATTCGCGCCTGGATCAGCTGTGCCTTCGACGGCGAAGTGCTGGTCCGCAGGTCTTCCAGCGGATCCATGGCGAGGTCGAGCAAGAAATAGATGAAGGCCGACAGCACCAGCAGGATGCCAAGTGCGAGCCCGAACCTTCGACCCAGAAAACGAACCATGGTGGTCTCTCGTTGTACGCGGATTACTGGCGAAGCCTACCGACCTCCGTTGGTCAGCGGCCACGCGAACGGGGCGCCAGGAGAACCCTGGCGCCCCGTCGCAGACCAGCTCGGACCGGATTACCCGGTGCGAGCTGGCCTGCTAGCACATCAGGCCTTCCACTCCCAGAAGTTCCAGAAGATGGTCGGTGCAATGGTGATCGGGGCCACGCCGGACAGCTTGGTGCTGTAGGCGGTGACCGACGGGAACTGGTAGACCGAGACGCCGAAGGCATCGTCGACCAGCTGCTTCTCCAGCTTGGCGAGCAACTCGCCCTGCTTGGCCTGATCGGTGGTCACCTGGAGTTCGTCCAAGATCCCATCGACTGCCTTGCTGGAGTACCCACCGAAGTTGTTCTGACCACCGGTGCGGTAGTTGGCGTCGTTCTCCGAAACGGCCGTCGAAACCGACTGCCAGCCGAAGATCGAAGCGTCGTACTTCGAGGTGCCGCTCAGCTTTGCGCCCCAGTCGGGAGCGCCACCGTCGACAACCTTGAAGCCGGCCTGCTCAGCCGATTCCTTGATCAGCTGGAACTCCTGCACCCGGCGGGGGTGCGGCTTGGCGTAGAGGATGCGGACGGTCGGGCTGGTGACGCCGGCCTCGGCCAACAGAGCCTTGGCCTTCTCCAGGTCGACCTTGTCGTAGGCGCTCATGCCGTTGACGCTGGTCACCGGAGCGTAGTTCGGCGAACCGGGAACGACGGTGAAGGAGTTGCGGATCTCAGCCTTCGGGTTGAGCGGCTTGATGATGGTGTCAACGATCTGCTGACGCGGAACGGTCAGCAGGAACGCCTGACGGACCTTCAGCGCCTTGGCAGCGTCGCCACCGTAGGTAGCCGGATCGAACGGACCCTTGTTGTCGAAGATCAGGTCGACATGCTCGAAGGTGCCTTCGCTGCCGTTGACGACGGTGATGTCCTTGACGGCCTCGAGCTGCTTCAGGATGTCCTGAGTCGACTGCGGGGAGATCAGCTGCACCTCGCCGTTCTGCAACGCCTGCACCGCAGCCTGCGGGTCTTCGTTGTACCGAATGGTGATGGTGTCGATGCTGGGGACGTGCTCGCCCTTGTAGTTGGCGTTCTTGGACAAGGTGATGTAGCTGTCCTTGACGAAGTCGGAGATGACGTAGGGGCCACTGCCGACCAGCAGGTCAGTGTTCTTCGGCATCTCGGTGAAGTTCCAGCCCGTGTTCCAGGCGTTGGAGATCTTCGAAAGCGCCGAGGCGTCCTTGTTCTTGAAGGCGTCCAGCACGGCCTGAGCAGCCTTGGCCGGATCGCTTTCACCCAGCGCCAGCTTGCCGACGATGTGAGCCGGCAGGCCCGGGGTGAACAGGTTCTTCTCCCAGTCGGCGAACGGCTTGCTGTAGACGTAGCTGAAGGACTTGCCGTCGGCCTCGACCGTCGGGAACTCCTTGACCAGGGCCCAGCCGGCGTTGGTCGAGTTGAAGAAGACCTTGCCGTCCTTGTTGGCGCCGCCAACGTCGCCGGTCTCGTCGTCGAGCTTGGCCTCGTAGTTGTTGAACAGGCCGCTCTGCGCACCGTAGGCGAGGATGAAGTCCGCAGCCGTGACCGGGACGTTGTCCGACCACATGGCGGTGGGAGCAATGGTCTGCTTGACGGTCAGCGGGCTATCTGAGGTCTTCTCGTAGCCACCAAAGCTCTTGTTCGTGACCAGATTCAGATCCTTG
The DNA here is from genome assembly GCA_964559815.1 of uncultured Propionibacteriaceae bacterium. Taxonomy (GTDB): domain Bacteria; phylum Actinomycetota; class Actinomycetes; order Propionibacteriales; family Propionibacteriaceae; genus Propionicimonas. Next base: position 8,918 of record CAZLJN010000031.1, on the reverse strand, counting down.
TCGTAGTAAGTGATCGAGTCGTTGGTCAGGTACAAGATGTTGTTGTTCGCAGTCGCGTTGCCGAACGACGTTGCGCCGTTACCGGAGTAGAACGCCTGGTTCCACATGACCGAAACGGTCGACTTGCCGCCGATCTGACTGCTTGACGAGCCCGGGGTGCACGCTGAGAGCAGCAGTGCTCCCGCGATCAGGCTCGCTGCCGTAGCAATGAGCTTCTTGGTGCCCAATTCATCCTCCATAGTTAGGCGCACCCCCGGGAACTGCCCGTGGGAGCGTGGGTGAGCTTCGACCAAGCTAGCCTGTGATCGCGGCTTCAGCAACGCACCCGCAGCCGACGTCATCAGTCGTTACACAAGCGCAATCTCTTTCGCGACGGTCGCCGCCCTCACGCCCCGCAACCCCTTCTCAGCATGTGATTCACGGCGTCTTACCAGCCGGACCTGCCAGAAGCGATCCGAGACGCCGCCGCACCCGTCCGACCATGCTGGATCGGCCATTGAGCCGCGCCGTGTGGGACACCGTGTAACTTCCCTGAAACATGGACGCAACCCCTCGGTTACGCCCGGTCCGTAGCGTGTCCGTAGTTCAGTCCACAGAACTTTGGAGGAGACATGTTCCAAGGCGCCGACGACCTGTTGGCCTACATCAAGGACGAGGGTGTCGAGATGGTCGACATCCGGTTCTGTGACCTTCCTGGTGTAATGCAGCACTTCACCGTCCCGGCCGCAGCTTTCGGCCCGGAGGTCTTCGAGGACGGCCTGGCTTTCGACGGGTCCTCGATCCGCGGCTTCCAGAAGATCCACGAATCCGATATGGCCCTGCTGCCTGACCCCAGCACCGCCTTCATCGATCCGTTCCGCACCGCCAAGACCCTGGTGGTCAGCTTCTTCGTTCACGATCCGCTGACCAAGGAGCCCTACAGCCGCGACCCGCGCAACATTGCGCGCAAGGCTGAGAACTACCTGGCCAGCTCGGGCATCGCCACCAAGGCGTTCTTCGCCCCCGAGGCCGAGTTCTACATCTTCGACTCCGCTCGCTTCGAGACCAAGCAGAACTCCTCCTTCTACTACATCGATTCCGAGGCCGGCGCCTGGAACTCCGGTCGTGAAGAAGAGGGCGGCAACCGCGCCTACAAGGTGAAGTACAAGGGTGGCTACTTCCCGGTGCCGCCGCTGGATCACTTCGCCGACCTGCGCGACATCATGGTGAAGTACCTCGAAGAGGTCGGCCTTCAGGTCGAGCGCGCGCACCACGAGGTGGGCACCGCTGGTCAGGCCGAGATCAACTACCGCTTCAACACCCTGCTGGCTGCGGCTGACGACGTGATGAAGTTCAAGTACATCATCAAGAACGCGGCGTGGGCCAACGGCAAGACCGTCACCTTCATGCCGAAGCCGATCTTCGGTGACAACGGCTCGGGCATGCACGTGCACCAGTCGCTGTGGAACGGCGACACCCCGCTGTTCTACGACGAGGCCGGCTACGGCAACCTGTCCGATACCGCTCGTTGGTACATCGGTGGTCTGCTGAAGCACGCTCCGTCGCTGCTGGCCTTCACCAACCCGACGGTGAACTCCTACCACCGCCTGGTGCCGGGCTTCGAGGCTCCGACCAACCTGGTCTACAGCGCTCGTAACCGTTCGGCGTGCATCCGCATCCCGATCACCGGCTCGAACCCGAAGGCCAAGCGCATCGAGTTCCGCTGCCCCGACCCGTCGTCCAACCCGTACCTGGCATTCGCCGCCTGCTTGCTGGCCGGCCTCGACGGCATCCAGAACAAGATCGAGCCGCTGGCTCCGGTCGACAAGGACCTCTACGAACTGCCCCCGGAGGAGCACGCCAAGGTTCCGACCGTGCCGGCTTCGCTGGACGGTGTGCTCGACGCGCTCGAGGCCGATCATGAGTACCTGCTCGCCGGTGGTGTCTTCACCGCCGACCTGATCGAGACCTGGATCGAAATGAAGCGTGCCGACATCGACGCCATCCGGCTTCGTCCGCACCCGCACGAGTTCGAGATGTACTTCGATATGTGATCTACCCGATCACGTGTTCAGAGCACACGAGCAAGGCCCCGAGGGAAACCTCGGGGCCTTGCTCAATTCCGCGCCCGTCGCGAACTCACATGGTGGAATGCAGAGTTCCCTACTGGCCTCCTTTAGCGTCGAGATTGACTATGAATTCCGGTCGACCTTTGGCTCACTTGGCCAACTGGTGTGTGTCTGCCAAGCTTTTGCCATGCCCATTCAACACCGGAGGCGGCGGGCGTTCCCTCGGCAACGCACGACTCGTGAAACAGCACCCGTCACCACCAGCCAAGAGACTCCCCCGACGCCGACGAAAGAGCGCCGCTGGCGCGGGCTCTTGGTGGCACTGTTTCTACTAATCGCTGCGGCCTCCACCTTCCAAGCATGGGTGCTCCTACCCCCCGACCGCGCGTTGCCCGACCCGCACTGGGGAATGGACCTCGAGATCTCAGTTCCTTACCCAGCGGTCGTTGACATCGCGGACATCAACCTGCGGCGCTACGCAGAGGATGTCTGGGCGATGAATGTCATCCTCGCCGCGCCAACGGCAGACCGTTCGTCCGAGGCGCCGAAGGTCACCATCACTGGCGCAGATCCGTTGCCATGCGACCGCCTCTCGGACTTCCGCCGGTATGGGACGTCATCCCTGGCCCAAAGCTGCACCGACAGCAGAATTTCCACGTCTGTCCGCGAGGAGAAGGCGACGCTCACCATCACGTCCAGATGGCAGGTTCTAGTCGACCCATCACCGCCTGACCGCCCCACAAAGACCAGGGAACGCCGGCCCACCCCCGAAGGCCGCCGCGTCGCGGAGTACACCGCTCTGATCCGAATCGCGCCTAGCGAGATCGGCATCGAAGAGAACGCATCTGACTTCAAGATGGCCCTTCCCACAATAACGTTCTTGACTGACTGGCCGAACGCAGTACTTCAGGCCCGATTGGGCATGTCCACCGACCGGGATTCGATCCTCAAATGGGAGAGCCTCACCTCTGGAGTAGTTCCTGCCGGCGTAAATTTTTGGGTTTGGACGGTCGATCCCGACGTTCCACACTATGGCCTCATTCGAGGGCACGACCCGAGTGTTGACGTTGCAGACCAGAGATCCCTCTTCCTTGCAGGCGGCTTGACCGGCATTGCCGCTAGCGCGATCTTCGCAGCAGCCCACCAGATCATCGAGGTGATCGCGCTTCGTCGACGCGCGCGACTGCCGTAGCCGTGTTTGCTACCGACATCGACGCCATCCGGCTTCGTCCGCACCCGCACGAGTTCGAGATGTACTTCGATATGTGATCTACCCGATCACGTGTTCAGAGCACACGAGCAAGGCCCCCCGAGGGAAACCTCGGGGCCTTGCTCGTTGTCGGGGGCTGCTGATTCAGCTGGCCCAGTTGTCGTTGCAGCTCCAGATGTCGTCGCCGCGCAGTACCGCGTCCGAACCACCGTCGATGTAGATCGTCTGGCCGGCCACGTGGGTGTTCTCCACGCTGGTCAACCAGATCAGCAGCGCCGCGACCGACTCGGGCGGTTGGTGGTAGTTCAGCGGCATCGGCACCGCCTGATCTACGAAGGCGACCGCATCCGGGGTGGCCAGCAGGTCGGCGGTCATCGGAGTGACCACAATGCCCGGACCGACCGCATTCAGCGGAATGCCGGCGCCGGCCCAGGCCGGAGTGATGGCCTCACGGCGCACCCACCGCGAGATCGCCCGCTTGGACGAGCCGTAGATCAGCGCCCCACCGGCCTGCGGCCCGGACTCCTCCAGCGGCGTGGCGATGGCCAACGCAGCGGCCTCATCCCCGCTCAGGCATGCCTCGACCAGCTCCTTCGAGTTCGGCTGCAGCGAGGCCATCGAACTGATCAGGGCCACCCGCGGCGCCTCCGACTTACCCAACGCCGGCAGCATCGCGGTGAGGAACTCGGTCATCCCGAAGAAGTTCACGCTGATCGTCTTGGCGATCGGATGGGCGATGCCGGCGCACGCGATCACCGCGTCCACCACACCTCCGGCCGCCTCGGTAGCCGCTGCGGCCGCCTGCGCCCGTCCGGCGGCAGAGGAGAGGTCGGCGTCCACTTCGACGCCCTTGAGATCCACCCCGATCACCGTCTCGCCGCGACTGCGAAGCATCGCTGCTGTCGCCGCGCCGATCCCTGATGCGGCACCGGTCACCACATATGTACGAGCCATCTGGTACCTCCTTTGTCCAGCGAACCGCTATCCGGTTCGCAGCCCTTCCTCGGCGGACGCCGAGGGAAGCTTCGTCGGGCCGACGAGCTCGGCCACCAAGCGCGGCGCCAGCTCGGCCAGCACGGCCTGATCCGCCGCCGACCAATCGGCCATCGCCGCAGACACCAGGTCGACGCCGACGCCGACCAGCCCATCGACAGCGACGCGTCCATCCACGCTGAGAGTGAGCCGCTGGGCACGTCCGTCATCGGGGTCGGTGCGGCGCTCGACCAGACCGGCGGCCTCGAGCCGCGCGATCGCTTTGGAGGCCGTCGGACGACTGAGTCGCGCCTCGGCGGCCAACTCGCTGGAGCGGCAGCTTCCGCCGTGTACCCCGAGCAGGTGCAACACCGCGGTTTCCGACGTTGTCAGCCCCAAGCCGACCGGCGCAGTGATGCGATCCTGCACCTCGGCCGATGACCAGTAGGCCATCAGGCGGGTCAACGCAGAGAGCACCTGGCGGGCGTGTTGGCGGGTCGGATCAACCATCCGGCAAGGCTAGAACTAGTTTCTTCGAGAAACTACTTTGTCAGCATCAGCAGTTGCCGACCTTGCCGCCGCCCGATCTCGGCGCTAACTCAGTTTCACCTTGGCGTTGACCTGGGGCAGCTCGATGAAGGTGCGTCCGGGCGCAAGCTGCAGCGGAGAGCCGTCCGCGCAGGTGAACGTGAAGACCTCGTTGACCGCACCCTTGCTCCAGGTGCCCTTCACATAGGTGCCGCCGTGGGCGTAATAGAAGGTGCCGGTGGCATCGATGATGTCCACCACCGGATCGGGGTCACCCCCACCCGGATAGATCTTGTCCATCTTCCACGACGCCCGCACCACCAGGACGTTGTCGGTGACCACCCGCTGCCCATCGGCCAGGACGTGCGGCCCCCACGGCTCGTCGCGAAGATAGCGATCGGTCTTGGTGTCGTAGTGGTAGCCGGTGCTCCAGGTGTCGCCCGGCCCCCACGGGACGGCGACGGTCTTGGCCGCCAACGACGACGTGGCCGTCGACGCCTGATCGGCCGAGGCCGCGAACGGCAGGAAAGGCACCGGCGCCACGGTGTTGCGGACGGCGAGTTTGCGGAGTTCGTCGGGGCGACAGAAGACCGAGTGCACGCGGAATCGGTGCGGCATCGTGTAGTAGGCGGACGTGCCATGCACCCCCGCCTTGTACGAGGGGAGGTTCTCGATGTAGCGATTGAAGGACGTGACGTAGTTCATCACCCACAGCGCGGCACCGGTGTTGCCGAACACGGGCTTCATCGGACTCAGCAGCGGCACGTCCACCGGACGGATCGAGCGCACCGGCCCCACCAACTCCGGGAAGGAGGTGTGGAACACCGCACACAGGCGGATATAGCTGACACCGTTCGGCTCGGCGAACACGATGTCGGCCGAGTTCAGCCCGGCCTGCGGGTGAGCCGAGCGCACATCGGACACCTTCACCGCGACGGCGGCGTGGTTGAGCGCGTTCGGGTCATCGAACGGCATGCCTGTCAGCGGTGCGCGAACCCGCTCATCCACGGTCGCCGATGGCAACGGCGTGGGTGAACTGGGCAGACTCGGCGAGGCGAAGACCCCTGACGTCCCGGGAGGCGTGACGGCACAACCTGCAACTACTCCGGCGGCTCCAACGATCGTGCCAATCGCGGTGCGGCGATTCACCGGCTTCATGACGCCAGGCTAGAACTGCAACAGCGCCGCCGGGTCAGAATCGGCGACGGCGCGCCGAACTCACAGGTTGCCGATATCTTCCCTTGTGGATCAGCCGAACTGGACGGCCAGCACCATCGCGGCAATCAGCGGGACGAAGATCAGCGACAGCAGTCCGACCATCATCCACGCGCCCTTGCGCCGTTGCTTGGTCAGGCCCATGTTGCCGGTGGTGAACTGATGCAGCGGCGCGGCATAGAACACGTCCACCGCAGCCCCCGGCGGCACGTTCACGTCCAGTGCGGCCTGGCCGTAGCGACGCATCCACTGTGCGTAGGCCTCCACCTTGTGGATGCCGGCGGGCACTTGGAAGGCGTTCACTCCGTACTTGGAGGTGAGCAGGCGTCCGTCGATCATCAGGCTGGGCACGATCATCGACGACGTCATGACACTGCCCTGGATGTTCACCCGAACCAAACCGTGTCCGGGCAGCAGCCCTGGCACAGGTTCGGCTGCCATCATCGGCGCCGAGGGCGCCGGGATCAGTTGGGTCTCGGCCGGCGGCGGGGTGGACGCGGGGTGGGTGAGCTGGTCTGCCATTCCGGCAGGCTATTGGCTGTGGTAGTGCCGACTCAAGTTGGCATCCAGCGGCGCGCACGCCCCCTGGCGACGCCCCGTCCTAGCTGCTAGAGCGGGCCTAAGATCACCCCGGAGGTGAGCGAGATGACACAAGTAGTCGCAGTGATGGGTCGCGGGGTCGTGGAGCCCGGTAGCGGGTTGGTGACGGCCGACGATCTCGGACTCACCCGCGGTGACGGCTATTACGACGCCGTCCGTGTGGTGGTCACCGACGGCCAGACTCGGATCGACCACCTCGACCGGCATCTGCACCGTTTCGCGAGGTCCGCCGCCGCTCTGGAACTGCCACCGGTGATCGAAGGCGACTGGCGGGCGCTGATCGCCGAAGCTGTGGCCGCCTGGCACATCCCCGGAGAGGCGGTGCTGAAGCTGGTCCGCACCCGCGGGCCGGAGCACTCCCCGGCCGGCCCGACCGAACTGGTGACCATCACCACGGCGACCGATGCCACCCAGGTGCGCCAGGGCGTCCGGGCGGTCACCCTGAGCCGGGGCACCGCTTCTGACGCCTTCCGGGATGCCCCGTGGCTGCTGGGCGGGGTGAAGAACCTGTCCCACGCGGTGCACCTGGCGGCCAAACGTGAGGCCGTCCGCCGCTGTGTCGGCGAGGCGATCTTCATCAGCACCGACGGCTTCCTGTTGGAAGGCCCGAGTGCGGGATTGATCATCGCCGCCGACGACCAGTTGTGGACCACCCCCACCCGGGGCACCGGGATACTCCCATCGGTCACCGTCCAGGTGATCATGGACGCTGCCCGCGCCGAGGGTGTGGGTGCGTCCGAGGCGCTGTTCCGTCCCGAGGACCTTGCCGACACCGAGGGTCTGTGGCTGGCCTCCTCCATTCGCGGAATCATGCCGGTACGCGAGTTGGACGGCGTCACGCTGCCCTACTCCGCAGACCTCACCCGCCACTTGGCCGCCACCGCCGGGTTCTGAGCGTCTCCACAGCTACCGCCTCGTCCCCGCACAGCGATGGGGAATGGACTGGTGATCAACAACCAATCCGAGGAGGCAGCGACAACAAAGCCCGACACTTTTCCTCTCACCTCGCGGCCCTGCCATTACGGCGGGGCCGCGCCCTTGTCCGCGGTCGTGGCGCGGTTCGCTACCCGCGGCGTACGGCAGCCAGGAAGGCCTCGACATCGGCAGTGGTGGTGTCGAAGCTGCACACCCAGCGCACCTCCCCGGCGGCGGCGTCCCAGTCGTAGAAGTGGAAGCGCTCGCGCAGCCGTTGCACGATGGCCGCCGGCACTGAGGCGAAGACCGCGTTGGCCTGGGTCGGCTGAGTGAAGCTGATGCCGGTGATCGTGCCGTCGGCCAGGCCGTCTTCGATGCCGCGCCGCAACAGCTGGGCCATGGCGTTGGCCTGGTGGGCGTTGCGCAGGTGCAGGTCGCCATCGAGCAGGGCGAGCAGCTGGGCGGAGACGAACCGCATCTTCGAGGCCAGTTGCATCTGGTGCTTGCGCAGGTAGACCAGGCCCTCGGCGGCCTGCGGATTCAACGGCACCACCATCTCCGCAGCCAGGGCGCCGTTCTTGGTGCCGCCGAAGCTGACCACGTCCACCCCGGCATCGGTGGTGAACGCGCGCAACGGCACGTCCAGGGACGCTGCCGCGTTCGACAGCCGGGCCCCGTCCATGTAGACGCTCATGCCGACGGCATGGGCATGGTCGGTGATCGCCCGCACCTCATCGGGGGTGTAGACCGTGCCGAGTTCGCTGGATTGGGTCAGGTAGACCACCCGCGGCTGGGCCCGGTGCTCATCTCCCCACCCCCAGGCTTCGACGTCGATCAGTTCGGGGGTGAGTTTGCCGTCCGGGGTCGGCACCGCCCACAGCTTGATGCCCGCGACCTTCTCCGGCGCACCCCCCTCGTCGGCGTGAATGTGAGCGGTACGCGCGCAGATCACCGCCCCCCATCGGGGCAGCATCGAGGTCAGTGCCACCACGTTGGCGCCGGTGCCGTTGAACACCGGCCAGGCCGAGGCGCCCTCGCCGAAATGCCGGACGGCCACCTCCTGCAGCCGGGCGGTGTAGGCGTCCTCACCGTAGGAGACCTGGTGGCCGCCATTGGCCGCCGCGATCGCGTCCAGCACCTCCGGGTGGACTCCGGCGTAGTTGTCGGAGGCGAAGTCCCGCGCGCCGGGATCATGCAGGGTGGTCACGATTGGCAGCCTAGCTTTCTGGTCGGCGAGTCGGTCATAGCTCGATGACGCGATCGTTCACTTCGGCGGCGCTCTGCCCCCACAGGCCCGCGAAAGCGGTAGCCAGCGCGTCTTCGCGGCCGGCCAGCTCGGTGACCCGGAAGATCACCGCCGCTGCCCGCAACGGCTCGCCGGCGGCGCGAGCGGTCTTCGCGAACCCCTGGGCGACCGCCCGCATCCACGC
>CAZLJN010000030.1:0-13859 GCA_964559815.1 uncultured Propionibacteriaceae bacterium | reverse complement strand
GTCGTTGTACCAACCGGCCTGTGTGCCTGCCATGGTTCCCCCTGTAGCTCACCGACACCCTAGGGCCCGCTGAGCGAGAGACAGCCGTCGAATCGCGGGCGTGGGTCAGTCGAACGGACCCGGCTTCTCGCCGTTGGCGACCGCCTCCACCCAGTCGACGGCGTCGTCGCTGAGGTAGGAACCGCTGACCGTGCCGCCGGCGCGCACGATTTCGTCGACGATGTCTGGCCGGACAGCATCCCCGTTGTTCTCGATCAGCCACTGGCGCGAACCATGTCGCAGCCGCGGCCACCAGACGTCGATGTTCATTTCGGCATTGTCGCTTGTCAGACCGCCGAACACCAGGGCTACAGCAAGCCGCCCACCCCGGCCCACCTGCTGGCGTTGATCTCGCTAGCCGAGGCCCGCCTCGGCGAGGAGATCGTCGATCGTGGGAGGAACGAGGCCCCACGCGTCCAACCCGGCATGAATCTGGAGGGTCCCTTGGGCCGAGGATGCCAGCCGCTGGGACGAGTGCGTGTGCCCGTGAATGAGGGTGGTTCCCAAATCGTGCAGCCGCCACTGGGTGTAGCGCTCCTCGCCGCGTCCCTCGGTGTCGCCGTCGTAGGGAAAGTGGCAGATCAGCAGCCGAACTCCCTTGTGCGAGATCCGTGCCGACAACTGCACAGAGGCGAACACCTCCAGATATCCGGCGATGTAGTTGAAGGCGTTGTTGTTGGCCGGAAACGCTCGATCGTGGTTTCCGAGCACCAGGTGGTGAGTGCCCGGGATCTCTGCGAAAGCCTGGATTCGCCCTTGCCAGCCGTTGAAAGCCTCGTCGCCGGTGTGCCACCACACCGTGTCAGGACGGGCGACCTTCGCCATGTTGGCCAGAATCCGATGGTCGTGTTCCTCGATCGAGGCGAAGCCCCGCAGCCGCGAGACGAGCGCATGACCGAGGTGCGCATCACCGACGAACCGTATTTCCCCCATGCCCGCACCCTACCCAGCGGGCGAGGCGCCCTCGTGACCCAGCTGGCGCCAGGCCTCGTAGACCGCGATCGCGGCGGCGTTGGCCAGGTTGAGCGAGCGCATCCCCGCCCGCATCGGCAGCCGGACGCGCTCGGTGATCCGCTCATCGGCCAGGACGTCGGCGCTCAGTCCGCGATCCTCGGGACCGAAGAGCAGCACGTCCCCGGGCTGGTAAGCGATGTCGGTGTAGAGGGTGTCCGCGTGCGAGGTGAACGCGTACACCCGGGCCGGCAGCAGGGCGGCGTAGGCGTCCTCCAACGACTCATGGACGACCATGGCGGCCTGATCGCGGTAGTCCAGCCCAGCGCGGCGCAGCTTGGTGTCGTCCAGGTCGAAGCCGAGCGGACGCGCCAAGTGCAGCTCGGCACCGGTGACCGCCGCCAGCCGCATCGTCGCCCCGGTGTTGTTGGGGATCTGCGGAGTGCAGAACAGGATGCGCAGCGGTGAAGTCACGCCTGCCATCTTCTCGCGTGTTCGCTCGGCGTCCGTCACGGCGTCGGCCAATCGAGGGCGATCTGGCTGACGAACTCCCGCGGCTGCTGATCGATCGGGTCGGTGAAGGCCAAGCGGCGGGCCACCAACTGCAGCGGGGTGGAGAAGTCGTCGGCAGCGACATCGGTCACCGTCGGATAGAGCGGATCGCCGATGATCGGCAGGCCCAGGCTGGCCAGCTGCACCCGCAACTGGTGGGTCTTGCCGGTGCGCGGGGTGAGCCGGTAGCGGGCATGGTCGCCGCGCACCTCGTCCAACTCGATCACGGTTTCGGCGTTCGGCTCGCCCCCGACGATCAGCGCCTGCAGGCTGCCGCGCGGCTTCTCGATGCGGCTGCGCACGGTCTGCGGGAACTCCACCTCAGCGCGGTACGGCGCCAGCGCCTCGTAGGTCTTGGTCACCTGCTGAGCCTGGAACAGCTCGGCGTAGGCCGCCCGATACCGGCGCTGCGTGGTGAGCACCAGGACGCCGGCGGTCAGCCGATCCAGCCGATGGGCAGGCACCAGTTCGGGCAGTCCGACGGCTTCGCGCAGCCGCACCACCACCGTCTCGCGGACGTGGACCCCGCGCGGCATGGTGGCCAGGAAGTGCGGCTTGTCGACCACCACCACCCGCTCGTCGGCGTGCAGCACCGTCACCTCGAACGGCACCTTCGGCTCGGGAGCGAGTTCGCGATGGAACCAGATGAAGGTGTGCGGCTGATAAGGCTCGTCGCCCCGCCACGGACGTCCGGCCTGGTCGACGAAGGCCTCTGCGGCGAGCATCTCGTCCACCGGGGCAGCGTCAGAGAGCCGCTCGCGCAGGAAGTCACGCATCGTCGCCCAGCGAGGTGAGCCCGGCAGGTTGTCGGGCGTGCGCACCCACGCCGCGTCCAGCCCGTGCCGTTGCGGCAGTGGAGAGCGGGGCGGCATCAGGCCACCAGCTCGGGCTGGAAGAGGTTCACGACCAGCAGCGTACGGACAGTACGGCGTGCGGGTCGTCGCCTACTTCAAGCTCCTCCATTTCGCCACTGTCTCTTCGGGCTTGCCGAGCGCGGTTCGTAGCTGATCGATCGCTGCGAGGCGGCGGGCCGCAGCCTCGTTCTCTGCACGGGCCTTGGCCTTGTTCTCACTAGGGGTGTCGGAGGCGTTGTAGTAGAACTTGCTGCCCCACGTACCGGCCACGTAGTCATAGCTGGTGTAGTAGTAGTTGCACTTGGTGGCACCGTTCACCGGCGTGCAGTCGCCGTCGGATTGCACCTTGATCTTGGCCGCTCGCGCCTGGGTGACTTTCTTCCACGTCGCTTCGACACTGTTGGCACAGATGTCGATTCGAATATTGAGTTCTTCCTTCCAGTGCGATGCCCCGGTGACGTTGAGCAGCTCCTGAAGAAACGCCAGCTGCATGCTGGAGCCGATCATGAACTCACCCAAGGCGACCTGGTCCACCGCGGGGTCCTTCAGCAGGCTCAGATGGGTGTAAAACGCCACCTGCTCGTCATTCATCTGCCTTTCCAACTCGCTGACCGGCGTGGGAGGCACCGCCCGTTTCAGCGTCAGGTAGTGCCCGTTGTTCCACTCCTGAGCGGCGGTGAACTTGTCGGTGAGCTCTCGAATCATGTGCGCGTCCAACTCCTGGGCCACGATCTTTCGCAACTCGGCGTACACCTCCCCGAAGTAGGCCGGAACGGAACTGCCCATCACCCCTTCGATCGCCAGCGAAGCGAGCTTCTCCAGCAGCGCCTTGGCCAGCTCCAAAGCGATCTCCTCGAAGCCGAAGCCCAACGGCTCAATGGCTGCGATGCTCACCTGTCCTGGCTCTGGCTCTGCATCGCCACCTCGCACGAGGCGTAACGGCTGAGCGTCGCCGGCGGCGACCACAAACTCGTCGAAGAAGCAGTAGACGACCGCCTGGTTGGTGGCTCGGCGCAGCACGGGAGTGCCGGCCGGCGCGTGACCCCAGGATTGGGTGAGGTAGGAAAAGGCATCGCTCTCCACCACCTCGCCGTCGGCCCGCGGCAAGAAGCGATCCGCCATCGCGGTACCGCACGCGATCCGGTCGCGGACGTAGGCATCTTGCTCAGGGGTCAGTGCTGGCCAATTTGAACGCTGCTCAACTACTGGTTCTTCGTTCAGCGCGTCGATGGCAGCAGCCCAATGCTCGGCTCTCGGCAACGACGCCGGCGAGTGCGCGAGCTTGTCTTTGATGTAGTCGGCTTTCGCCTCAAGGGAACTGGCGAAGATCTGGAAAAATTGGACGTCCATCGAGCCTCCCATGATCGGGCGACGGCGGAGTGGGGTTACCCGCGCCGTCGAACAGCACGACCAGGAAGATGCGGCTCGACGCAGTGCTGTTAGAGATCGAGCGTAATCCCCATCTGCCCACGTGAAGCGGGAATCGACAGAACCCGGAGGCCGCCTCGGCCGACTGTGCCTGCTACAGCATCAGGCCGTCGTAGCCGACGGAGATGACGCGGTCGTCGGCGTAGTAGCGCAGCGGGTACTCCCCCGCCGGCAGCGCGCGCAGGTAGAAGCGCAGCGCGGCGTCGCCAGCCGGCTCGATCATCAGGTAGCGCTTCATCCACGACGGGCCGACGCGGTTGTGCATGACGTCGTAGATGTAGCGCAGCAGGTGAGTGCCGTGGTGCGGCTTGGCGCCCCGGCTGAAGAACGATCGCCGGTTGCGGTAGGCCGGATGAATGGCGAGGTAGGCCAGATAGTCGTACTGCTCGACCGGGTAGCTCATCACGATCGCCGCACCGACGATGCCCTCGGCGACGTCGAGCTCGCCACCCTTCGCGCGGCGCAGGAAGGCGGTGGTGTCGGGGAAGTCGCTCCACAGCACATGGGACGACTTGCCGATCGGGAAGGCTTCCTTCAGCACGCCCCGCAGCGCATGGCGATCGGACCTACTCAACTCTGAGTACGCCCGATGCTCGTTCACGTACCGCACAGGCCAACTATCCCAAACCAGACCGACGCCCGGACGTCCCTTCTCCACACGGACGCCCGCGCGTCCGGTCGGCGCAGCGCTTACGCTCACGCCATGACGACTGCGCGCGCGGTGACCTACATCGGTGGACCGTCGGCCCTGCTGGAATACGCCGGCCTGCGGATCCTGCTCGATCCGACGTTCGACGAGCCCGGCGACTATCCCGCCGACGAACTCACCAAGACCGCCGGACCGGGCCTGCCCCCGTCCGAGATCGAGCCGGTCGATCTGGTGCTGCTGTCGCACCACGCCCACGCCGACAACTTCGACGCCTCCGGCAAGGACGTGGCCCTGCGCACCCCGGTGGTGCTGTCGACGCTCGAGGCCGAGGCCGAACTCGGCGCGCCGGTCGTCGGAATGGCGCCCTGGCAGACCCACCAGGTGGGCGCGGTCACCGTCACCGCTCTGCCCGGCCTGCACGGCCCGCGCATTCTGAAGCGCCTGATCGGCCCGGTGATCGGCTTCCTGCTGCAGGCGCCGGGCGAGCCGACGGTGTTCGTCTCCGGCGACAACTCCTCTCTGCGACTCATCCGCGCCGCGGTGCAGCGGCTCGGCACCGCCGAGATCGCGATCCTGTTCGCCGGCGCCGCGCGGGTGCCACCGCTGCCGCTGGCGCTGACGCTCACCTCACCCAAGGCGGCCCGCGCGGCGAAGGTCATCGGGGCGTCCACGGTGATCGGGGTGCACGTCGAGGACTGGGCGCACTTCTCCGAAAGCCGCGCCGACCTGGAGGCCGCCTTCACCACGGCCGGCATCGCCGACCGCCTGGTGGCCACGCCGCGAGGTGTGCGGGTGGCTTTGTAGGACCGACACCCTCGCGTCAGTGGGCTTGCCACTTCCCCACGCATGGACGGCGAGACGCGCCTACAGTGAAACCGATACACAGCTCCCCACCTGGTGAATGAGGCATTCCATGATTCAACGCACCCTTGGTCCCCGCACGGTCAGCGCCATCGGCCTGGGCGGCATGCCGATGTCCATCGAAGGACGTCCCGACGAGCAGCAGTCGATCGCCACCATTCATGCCGCGCTCGACGCCGGGGTGACCCTGATCGACACCGCCGACGCCTACCACCGCGACGCAGGAGAGGTCGGCCACAACGAAGAGCTGATCGCCCGCGCGCTGGCCTCCTACGGCGACACCTCCGAGGTTCTGGTCGCCACCAAGGGCGGGCACCTGCGTCCTGGCGACGGCAGCTGGACCCAGAACGGACGCCCCGAATACCTCCTGGAAGCCGCCAAGGCCTCCGCCCAGCGGCTCGGCGTCGAGGCGATCGGGCTGTACCAGTTCCACCGCCCCGACCCGGCCGTGCCCTATGCAGAATCGATCGGCGCGATCGTCCAACTGCTCGACGAGGGCGTGATTCAGCTGGCCGGCATCTCGAACGCCAGCATCGAGCAGATCGACGAGGCCAACCGGCTCCTGGGCGGACGCCTCGTGTCGGTGCAGAACCAGTTCTCGCCGGCGTTCCGCTCCAGCCTTCCCGAGCTCGAGCACTGCGCGAAGCTCGGCATCGCGTTCCTGCCGTGGAGCCCGCTGGGCGGCATCCGTCGCGCCGCCGACCTGGGCTCGCGCCACGACGCCTTCGGACAGATCGCCGCCGATCACGGGGTCAGCCCGCAGCAGGTCGCCCTCGCCTGGGAGTTGGCGCTGGCGCCGGTGGTGATTCCGATTCCGGGCGCCTCCCGTGCGGCCAGCATCCAGGACTCGGTGCGCGCCGCCGACCTGGTGCTCAGCGAGGACGAGGTGGCACTACTCACCCGCCAAGCCTGACCGGGATCGCCTGCGCCTGAGGGCCCTCACGCGCAGGCGCGGGGCGGGTAAAAGCCCGTTCACTAGGTAGTTCAATTTCGGCAGGCCCGATCGGTGAGGTAGCGTTAACAACGGCTGCTTCGCGACGCCGACACCCCGGGCCGATCGCGACTCGCTCCAGCCTCCCTCCCATCGAACTGACTTGAGCCTGTCCGCATGACCAAAAACCTGACCGTCGGCCCTCCGCTGCGCCTGATCGTGATGTTCGCGATCCCGCTGCTGATCGGCACCCTCTTCCAACAGGCCTACGCCATCACCGACGCGGTCGTGGTCGGTCGCCTGCTCGGCGTGGACGCCCTCGCTGCCGTCGGCGCATCCAGCAGCCTGCAGTTCCTGCTGGTCGGATTCGCCATGGGAGTCGCGGCCGGGGTGGCGATTCCGGTGGCGCGCGCGTTCGGCTCCGGCGACCTGGCAGCGATGCGTCGAGCGGTCGTCGCCGGGCTGTGGATCAGCCTCGGCGTGGCCGCCATGACCACCGTGGTCGGCACCCTCGGCGCACCCGTCCTGCTGTCGTGGATGGGGACGCCGCCGGAGCTGATCGACCAGTCGGCCACCTTCTTGGCCGTGCTGTTCAGCGGCGGCGCAGCCACCATGGCCTTCAACTTCCTCAGTGCAGTGATTCGCGCGCTCGGCGACAGCCGCACGCCGCTGCTGTTCCTGATTGTGGCCAGCCTCATCAACGCCGCCCTGGTGGTGCTGTTCGTCGGCGGCCTGCACCTGGGTGTCGGCGCGGCGGCGGCCGCAACCGTGCTTTCCCAAGCCGTCTCGGTGGTGCTGTGCATCGTCCTGATCGCCCGCCGGATGCCGGCGTTGTGGCTGACCCGCGCCGACTGGCGGGTCAGCGCCGCTGAAGTGCGCACGTCCGCCGCGCTCGGGCTGAGCATGGGATTCCAGATGTCGGTGATCGCGGTCGGCGCGGCGATCCTGCAAGTGGGCGTGAATGGGCTGGGCACCGATGCGGTGGCCGCCTACACCGCAGCCATGCGGGTCGACCAGGCCGGAGTGATCCCGCTGGCATCGGTCGGGGTGGCGATCAGCACCTTCGTGGCCCAGAACCGTGGCGCCCAGCAGTGGCGGCGCATCCGCGAGGGCGTCTTCCGCACCTCCGTGGCGTCCTCGCTGTTCGCCCTGGTGCTGGGCGCGGTGATCATCACGTTCGGCACCCAACTGGCCGGGGTCTTCGTCGGCGATCACCAAGAGCGGATCGTGGCGATGGCGCACCAATACCTGACCGCCGGAGCCAGCTTGTACGTGCTGCTGGCGATCCTGTTCGTGATCCGCTCATCCATTCAGGGCCTGGGCGCCACGGTGATGCCGACCCTGGCCGGAGTGATGGAACTAGTGGCCCGCGGCCTGGCGTCGGTCGTGCTGATCGGCCAGCTCGGCTTCCTCGGGGTCGCCGTGGCCTCACCGCTGGCATGGATCTTCGCACTGGTTCCGCTGACCATCTCCTGGGTGCTGCGCCGCCGCCGCATGCTCGATGCCGAGGACGAACTCGACCTGCGGACGCTGAGCGTCCAGCCCGCCCCCGCGCTCGCCTGAGTCGGCTGCGCCGCGCTCTCACCTGGCTGCAGCGGTGAGCTCGGCCGACCAGCGCAGCCACCCCGGACTCAGGTGTCAGTCACTGAGCACCACCAACTGCTGGGTGGCGCGGGTCATCGCCACATAGCGATCCACGGCGCCGGCCACCCCGTCGCCGAACGCGGCCGGACGCACCAGCACCACCAGATCGAACTCCAAGCCCTTGGCCTCGACCGGGGTCAGTGATTGCACCCGCTCGCTGTCGACACGGCCCCGATCACCGATCACGCAGGCCACGCCGGTGGCGTTCGTGGCCAGCCAGTCGGCGACGATGGCGCCCAATTCGGCCGGGTGGCCGTAGCGCACCGGAGCACCGCCAGGACGGATCGAGATCGGCACGTTCGCGTCCGGCAGTACCGCGGTGATCACCGGCGCGGCGGCGTCCATCACCTCCTGCGGGGTGCGGTAGTTGACGTTCAACTGCACCTGCCGGACGTCCTCGAAGCCCAGCCGGGTCAGCCGCTGCTGCCAGCTCTCGGCGAAGCCGGCGCGGGCTTGGGCCCGGTCGCCGACGATGGTGAAGCTGCGCGACGGGCAGCGCCGCAGCAACATCTGCCACTCGGCATCGGTGAGCTCTTGAGCCTCGTCGACGATGATGTGGGCGAACGGCCCGGCCAGCGGATCACGCTCGGCGGCCGGGACGGCGTCGTCGTGCAGCAGGTCGTCGCGCAGGCTGGCCCGGTTGAGCAGCGACAAGGGGCTTTCGGGGTCATCGTCGGCCTGCAGCAGATCATCTACGACCCGATCCATGTAGGCCCGATCCTCGGCCAGGATCGCCCGCTCCCGGCGGCGATGCAGCGACGCCTTCGGGTCGCCCAGCCGGGCGCGCATGGCGTCCAGCATCGGCAGATCGGACGTCGTCCAGGCCGAGCCCTCGGGACGCCGCAAAGCCGCACGCTCGTCGGGTGCCAGCCAGGGAGCGCAGCGGCGCAGGTAGGCCGGCACCGCCCACAGGTCGCCCACCAGGTCGGCGGCATCCAGGATGGGCCAGACCCGACCGAAGGCGTCGCGGAAATCCTCATTGGTGGCGATCGCGTGCCGCAGCTGCGCCGCTTCGACCTCCTGGTCGTCGACCTGACTCAGACCGATCTCGGTGGCGATGTCGACCAACGCCTCCCAGATGTCGTCGCGGGCTTCGTTGTGCGGCGTGCCGTCGTCGACCGCCTCGAATGCTTCGGCCCAATCGGCCCGGGTGAGCCGGACGTCCACCCACGCGGTCTCGACGATCATGTCGGCGGTCGGCAGCTCCTCGTACAGCGCCACCGCCGGATCGACCGCCTGCAGGAGCCGAGCGTCGGCCTTGAGCCGGGCGACCTCGGCCACCGGCTCGGGCCGGACGTCCGCGCCATCGGGCACCAGATCAGCCAAGGTGCAGCTGAGCACACCCTCCTCACCCAGCCCCGGCAGGACGTCGGCGACGTAGCGCAGATAATGCCGGTGCGGGCCGACGAACAACAGGCCGCCGTGCGCACCCGCGAGCCGGACGTCGGCATAGAGCAGATAGGCCGCGCGGTGCAGCGCCACCACCGTCTTGCCGGTGCCCGGACCACCGTCGACCACCAGAGCGCCGGCCGAGCCGGCCCGGATGATCGCGTCCTGATCGGCCTGGATGGTGGCCAGCACGTCGCGCATCTGCGGCGAACGACTGGCCCCCAGGCTGGCGATGAAGGCCGAGTCCTGATCGAGGGCGACCGGCTGGTCGGGTCCGGTGTCGCCGAACACCTCGTCCCAGTAGTCGACGATGCGTCCGCCGACCCAGCGGTAGCGGCGACGGCTCACCAACCCCATCGGATGGGCGGCGGTGGCGGCGAAGAACGGCTCGGCCGCCGGGGTGCGCCAGTCGATGATCAGCGGCTCCCCGGCCGTGTCGACCACTCCGATCCGGCCGATGTAGAGCGATTGGCCGGCATCGTCGACGATCCGGCCCAGACAGACATCGATGCCGAAGCGCTGCAGGACGCCCAGGCGTCCGGACAGCCGGTGAATCTCCAGATCGCGATCCATGGCACCGCGTCCGCGTCCGCCCGGCGCTCGTCGCAGCTCGGCGAGTTGCGCCGACAGCGCCGCCTTCTGCGCCGCGATCGCGGCGGCGACCGTGGCCAGCTGCGCGCCGTCCTGACCGATCAGCGTCGGTGCAGCTTTCGCTGAAATCCCTGGTGGAAGCCCAAATGCTGCCGGCTGACTCATGCACACATCCCCTCAGACGCCCGTTGAAGCAACTGAGAGTGTGCGCCTTGCAGGGGGCCTTGCGGCAAGCCCCCACTCGCGCTATAGATTAGAAGTGCCGGAGCGAGTTTTCGCCCCGGCATTTTTGTGCCCAGACAGCGAGGCCCCCGGGCCACCAGCCGCGGCCCGGGGGTGTCTCAGTTCGCCGCTACCTCAGGTGTCGCAGCGCAGCAGTGAAGGCACGGGCGTGGCTGGCCTCCTGACGTCCGGCCGTCCGGAACTCCTTCGCTGCGGCCCGGTCGCCGGCAGCCTTCGCCTGGCTGGCGAAGTCGGGGTACATCACCGTCGCCTCGTAGGTCTCACCACTGATGGCGGTCTTCAGGTTCGCGGCGTTGGTGCCGACCAGCCCGGCCAGGACGGCCTCACCGGCGAAGTGCTCGCGCAACTCGACCTTGGCCGTGCCGGTGAACAGGGCGGCGATCGCCGGGTGGCCGGTCTTGGCCGCCTTCTTGGCGTAGAGCCGGTACTTCGCCTGGGCGAAGGACTCGCCGTGCATCGCGTCGAGCAGGTTGGCCTGCGTCGCTCCAGAGCACGCCGGGTCGCTCTTCACGATGGTCACCACATCGGCCACCTGGGGCGCCGGGACGGACACGCTGGCGTCACTCAGCGAAGCCAGCGCGGCCTGGTAGGCGGCGGCATGCACGGCCTCGTCCGCGGCGATCTCGGTGAACAGCGCGGCAGCGACCGTGCAACCCTCGGCGGTGGCTTGCGCCGCGAAGCCGGGATACATGGTGGTGGCCTCGTAGGTCTCGCCGGCGATCGCGTCGGCGAGGTTGGCCTCGTTGGTGCCGACCAGCCCGGCGATCACCGCCTCATCAGCGAAGTGATCGTTGAGCTCGACGCCGGCCGTCCGCTGGAACAGCTTGGCGACCGACCGCTTGCCGGTGACGGCGGCATGACCGGCGAAGGCGGTGTACTTGGCGTAGGCGAAGGCCTCGCCCTGCATGGCGGTCAGGGCGTTGGCCTTGGTCGAAGCGGCGACCGTCGTGGTGCGGTGGGCGGGTTGCGCAGTCGCGGCGGGAATCGACGAGCAGGTGAGCGCGAGGGCACCAGCGACGACGGCGACATATTTCCAATGGAACATTTGCGGCTCCTTCCGGGGTGGGTTGGACTCGCGTTCGACTGTACTCAATCCGGCGATTTTCGCCACCCCCTCCGATTGTCCGTTGTGGCTTGTCGGGCGTGGGTCAAGCGGAGAAATGAGAGCATTCTCATTTTCAAGGAGGCTCAGCTCAGCGCAATTGCTCACCTCAACTCCGGGGAGCATTAGGTCAGCCTTTCCTAACTTGAAACGCATCAATTCACAGGCCCGTCGACATGGCGCGGGAGTCTTCTGCGCCGTCCTGTTGTTGTACGAGTGGACGCCACCCCCGCGGCGTCGGCGAAGGAGCGACCATGACCCGCAAGACCTACTACGGACCGATCATCGACGTGTCCTTCGACGGTGCGGTCTGCCAGCACGCCGCCGAGTGCGTGCGCGGAATGCCGACAGTGTTCGACACCAGCAAGCGTCCGTGGATCGACCCCGGCAACGCCGACGACGCCACCTTGGCCGCACACCTGCGCACAGTCGTCGGGCGCTGCCCGTCCGGGGCGTTGGAGATCGTCGAGCACGAGGAGAAGTGATGAGTGAGGTCATCGTCACCGACAACCCGGCCGCGTCCCGCTTCGAGGCCCACCTGGACGGACGGCTGGCCGGCTTCGCCGAATACCAGCTCACCGACGAACTGGTGGTGTTCACCCACACTGAAGTACTGCCGGCCTTCGAAGGCAATGGCGTCGGCTCGTCCCTGGCCCGCTTCGCCCTCGATCAGCTGCGTGACCAGGGCACCCGCAAGGCGCTCGCGCTGTGCCCGTTCATCAAGGGCTGGATCCAGCGACACCCCGAATACCTGTCGATCACCTACGGCGCAGCGACCTCCTGATCCCCGCGTCGCGAGACTGCGACAAGCCGGCGACAGGGCGGCGACACCGAGGCGATAGTTTTCACCGCATGAAGCGCCGCATCGCGACTATTTCGCTGCTCATTCCGTTGCTCGCCGGTTGTGCCGTCTCGGTCGCGGCACCCTCGCCGGCGCCGTCCCAAGCCCCAGGCTCGAGCCCGGCAGCCACCCCTGGTGCCGCCGAGACCGCGACGATGCGCGAGGGGGTGCCGGGCTACCCGATGGGCGAGATTCCGCCCATCCCGTTGTTCGTGATGCCCGACCTGTCGATGCTCGATTCGTCGATGGCCGGGTTCTCGATCAAGGTGCGCGACTCCTTCCCCGAGGTGCCGGGAGTGACGATCCGTCCGGCCCGCTGCGACAAGGGCGGCAACGTCGAGACCGACGCCGGCTCGCTGCAGTTCTACGGCGACGGCTCCGGGGTCTACACCGACGGCAACGGCCAAGTCGTCAACTACGGCAACGGCTCAGGCAACTACACCCTCAACGGCAAGACGGTCGTCGTCTACGGTGACGGCTCGGGCAACTACTCCAAGGGCAACGTCACCGTCGTCAGCTACGGCGACGGCGCCGGCAACTACACCGACGGCGAGACCACGATCGTGATCTACGGCGGCGGTTCCGGCAACTACACCAAGGGTGACACCACGATCGTCAACTACGGCGACGGCGCGGGGAACTACGCCAGCGGCGGGGTCACGATCGTCAATTACGGCGACGGTTCCGGCAACTACGACGACGGCACCATCGAGATCATCAACTACGGCAACCGCACCGGCACCTACACCAACAGCGCAACCGGGGAGACCCTGCAGATCACCCCTGAACCGATCGCCCCGATCGCCAAGCTCGGCAACTTCCCCAAGATGGGCACCTTGAAGCCGATCAAGTCGTGCGGCACCCGGATCACCATCGACGACTCCGTGCTCTTCGACTTCAACAAGGACACCCTGCGGCCGGCGTCCAAGGAGACCATGGCCTCACTGGCGAAGGTGTTCACCGACCTGAAGATCAAGAACGCGACCATCTCCGGCCACACCGACGCGATCGGCACCGACTCCTACAACCAGGATCTTTCCGAACGGCGCGCCAACAGCGTCAAGCAGGCGCTGCTCTCACTGAACGTCACCACCACGCTGGAGGCGGTCGGCTACGGCGAGACCAAGCCGGTGGCGCCCAACCAGCTCAACGGCAAGGACAACCCTGCCGGACGCCAGGCCAACCGCCGGGTGGAGATCTTCATCCCCAACAGCTAGGCGTTCACCCCATCACCCTCACCGTCATGGCGGTGGGGGTGATGCGCGTCCGGGAAGTGGTGGTGGTCGTGGGTCAGCGCCTCGTGCTCGTGCCAGTGACGATGCCCACCATCGGGCACATCGGTGTCGGCGTGCTGATGCTGGTGATGGACGTCGTGAGTGTGCCAGTGGTCGTGGGCCGTCGGGTCGTGATGATGCGCGTGGGAATGGCGCTCAGTCAGATGCAGCCACACCCCCAGCGCCATCAACGCCCCGGCCGGGATCAGCGGCCAGGTCAACGGCTCACCGAGAAGCAGCGCCAATACCGCGCCGAAGAAGGGTGCCACCGAGAAGTAGGCGCCGGCGCGGGCCGTCCCGACCTCACGCATGCCGAAAATGAACAGCGCCAGGCTGATGCCGTAGGACGCCAGCCCCACCACCAGTGCGCCGCCCAGCGGGACCGGGGCGGGCAACTGCGCACCGACCGCCCACCCCAGCAGCAGGTTGACCGGACCGGCCACGGCACCCTTCACCGCAGCCAGCCAGGTGGCGTCGTTGAGCGCCACCTTCCGGGTGAGGTTGTTGTCC
>CAZLJN010000029.1:0-13863 GCA_964559815.1 uncultured Propionibacteriaceae bacterium | reverse complement strand
AGCTTCTTCAGCGCCTCCTTGTGCTCGACGCCGAAGCGCTGCTCCTCGTCGATGATCACCAGGCCGAGGTCCTTGAACGACACCTCACCGCCGAACAGCGAATGGGTGCCGACCACCACGTCCACCCCGCCGGTAGCCAGGCCGTCGATCACCTTGCGGCGCTCGGCATCGGTCTGGAATCGGCTGAGGGCGGCCACCGTCACCGGGAAGCCGGCGTAGCGGTCGGCAAAGGTGGCGTGATGCTGCTGCACCAGCAGCGTCGTGGGCACCAGGACGGCCACCTGCTTGCCGTCCATCACCGCCTTGAACGCCGCCCGTACCGCGATCTCGGTCTTGCCGTAGCCGACGTCGCCACAGACCAGGCGATCCATCGGGACGACCTGCTCCATGTCGTGCTTGACCTCGGTAATGGCCACCAGCTGGTCGGGAGTTTCGACGTGGGCGAAAGCGTCCTCCAACTCGCCCTGCCAGACGGTGTCGGCGCTGAACGCGTGACCGCGCGAGGCCTGCCGGGCGGCGTACAGCTTGATCAGCTCCGCGGCGATCTCCCGGACGGCCCGACGCGCCCTCGACTTGCGTTTGGCCCAGTCTGCCCCACCCAGCTTGTCCAGGGTCGGGCTCTCGCCGCCGACATAGCGGGTGATCAGGTGCAGCTGATCCATCGGGACGTAGAGCCGATCGCCGGGTTGGCCACGCTTGCTCGGGGCGTAGTCGAGCACCAGGTACTCGCGGGTGGCCCCAGACACCGAGCGCTGCACCATTTCCACATAGCGGCCCACCCCGTGGACCTCATGGACGACCGGATCCCCGGCCCGCAGCTCCAGCGGATCGATCTGGTTGCGCCGCTTGGTCGGCATCTTCTTCTCGGCCGGGTCGCGATCACGCTGGCCGGACAGGTCGGCGGCGGTGAACACCGCCAGCCCGATCGACGGCATCGTGAAGCCGTGCCGCAGCCCGGCCGGCACCACACTGACCACCCCGGTACTTGGGGCTTCGTCGAGGCGATCGGTGCGCCGCACCGGGATGTCGGCGGTGACCAACACCTCGGCCATCCGGTCGGCCAGGCCCGCAGATTCGGCCGTCAGCACCGTCCGCTCGCCGGCGCGGACGCTGACGCCGATCGCCGCCAAAGCAGCGTCGGCATCGCCACGCCACCGTTCGGCCTCGCCGGCTGGCACCGTCCGACTGGGGACGCCACCGGCGTCCGGATCGTCGGTGTCGTCGCCGGCCGCGAAGGGCGACAGGCTCCACCACGCCTGGCCCCGCTCCAGGGCGTGGGCGCGCACCTCAGCCAAGCTGCGATAGGTGGCTGCCCCCAGATCGATCGGCGCCTTGCCGCCTTCGGCCGCGGCCGCCCACGACGCCTGCAGGAACTCCTCGCTGGTGGCGACCAGTTCGTGAGCGCGCGCGCGGATGCGTTCGGGATCGGCCACCAACACCACCGTGTCGTCGGCCATCACATCGATCAGCAGCTCCAGCCCATCGGTGAGCACCGGGGTCAGCGACTCCATGCCGTCGACGGCATGGCCCTCGGCGATCCGGGCGAACATCTCCCCCAGCGTCCCGGCTTCGTTCTGGTATTGGGCTGCCAGTGCCGCCGCGCGCGCCCGGACGGCATCGGTGAGCAGCAACTCCCGACACGGGAAGGCGGTGATCTCGCTCAGCGTGGTGTCGTCCGACCGCTGATCGGCCACGGCGAACGGCCGGATCTCCTCGACGGTGTCGCCGAAGAAGTCGATTCGCACCGGGTGTTCCTCGGTGGGCGGGAACACGTCGATCAAGCCGCCGCGCACACAGAACTCACCGCGCCGTTCCACCAGATCGACGCGGACGTAGGCCGCATTCACCAGGGCGAGGGCGACGTCGGCGATGTCGTAGTCGTCGCCGACCGCGAGGCGAACCGGACGCAGTTCGGCCAGCCCGACGACCTGCGGCTGCAGGACGGCGCGCACCGGAGCGACCACCACCGATGGGCTGGGCGATGCGTCATTGCCCACCAGTCGACGCAGCAGCGACAGCCGCCGGCCGACGATGTCGGAGCGGGGGCTGAGTCGTTCGTGCGGCAAGGTCTCCCAGGCCGGGTAGTAGGCCACCTGGTCGGGGCCGAGCAGCGAGCCGAGCACCTCCACGGCGGCTTCGGCCTCACGGAAAGTGGAGGTCACCAGCAGCACCGGACGCTCGGCTTGGGCGGCCAGGGCCGCCACGAACAGCGGACGCACCGCCTCGGGCATGGTCACATCGAGGCTGGTCAGGCGGTGCTGACGCGCGTCGGCAAGGGCCTCGGCAACGACAGGCTCGCTGCCGACCAGCTGCACCAGCCCGCTCAGAATCACCGCAACACCTTACTCCGGCGTCACCCCGCGATCCGCCGCGATGTGCGGACACGCAGCGGCGGGCTCAGCACCGCGATCCCCCTCACGGTGTGAGCCCGCCGTTGCCCGATCCCACGCACCTCCAGCCCAAGGTGATCGTGCGATCGGCCAGGCCGACGTGACCCATTCCAAGACTCTCGTCCGGCGCGGTCACGTGCCCCAGTCTTTGTTGGTAGAGGTCGCCGAACGTTGGTCTGGCGCGGCGTCTACCGGGCGCCGGAGTGCGGGCGTCCGGTTGAGTCGGCCAACGTTCGGCATCCCTCAACCCTCGAGGCCGAAGACGCTCGCGCCCACGACAGCCGGGGTTCGGCGCTCCGGTCAGGCGTGGCAGTGGGAATCGCCGTTGCCTTCCAGAGGGCTGTGACCCTGGCCGGTCGTGGCCTCTGTCGAGTGCCTTCGATCAACCATGTGCATTCTATTGACGTCTTTGCGAAACAAAAAAGTCACCTGTCAGGGTGACTTTTCATTTGTCCCCCGTGGGAGGGACGCCGGATTCAGTATTCTTCGATATCAGGAGTTGAATCGATTCTGGGCCGACTCCAGGCCGTCGGTCAGCAGGGCCTCGACCGCGTCCGCAGCCCGGGTGATCACCTCAGCCAGGTCAGCCGACAGACTGCTCGGGAAGGGGGCCAGGACGAACTGGGCAGGGTCCTGTCGACCCGACGGACGGCCGATGCCGAACCGGACCCGGAAGTAATCACCGGTGCCCAGACTTTGACGAATGGACTTCAACCCATTGTGGCCATTATCACCGCCGCCGAATTTGAGGCGCAGTTGGCCGAAGTCGAGATCGAGTTCATCATGAATCACCACCAGCGACGCTGCCGGGGTCTTGTAGTAGGCCGCCGCTTTGGCGACAGCCTGACCGGTGTTGTTCATGAACGTGCGCGACTTCAGCAGGATCACCGCCGAAGCGTCCGCGCCCACCGCACCCAGGCCGGCTGCGGTGACCCGGGTCGTGGCGACCTCGGCCCGCAATCCCAAAGAGCGGGAATACTTCACGGCCGCCCGACGGGCTAATTCATCGGCGACCATAAAGCCGACATTGTGACGGTGGGCTGCATAGGTCGGGCCCGGATTACCGAGCCCGACCACCAGCCAATTCGTCATCGGCGATCAGGCCTCTTCGGCCGGCACCGCCTCGGCGGCTTCGCCTTCACCCTCAGCGGCCTCGCCCTCTTCGGACTGGGTCGGGGTGGCCTGGATCGACAGGATCAGGTCGGTGGCCTCACCGTTGAACACCGAACCGGTCGGCAGCTTCAGGTCGCCGGCGGTGATGGTGGCGCCGATCTCCAGACCGGTGATGTCGATGTCGACCTCGGTCGGGATGTGGGTGGCTTCGGCCTCCAGCGCGATGGTCTGCTGGTCCATCACGACCATGGCGTCGCTCGGGTGGGTGCCGACCACGACCAGGGCGACCTCAACGGTGACCTTCTCGCCCTTACGCACGATGACCAGGTCGAGGTGCTCGATCTCCGGCTTCACCGGGTGCCGCTGCACCTGCTTGGCCAGCGCCAGCTGAGCCTTGCCACCGTCGATCGAGATCTCCAGGACCGCGTTGGCGACCCGCAGGGCCAGCGCCAGTTCGTGAGCCGGGAGCGAGAGGTGCACCGGGTCGGTGCCGTGGCCGTAAAGGACGGCCGGCACCAGGCCGGCGCGACGGGTACGACGGGCAGCGCCCTTGCCGAACTCGCTACGCGAGACGGCGGCAATCTTGTTCTGGGACATTCTCAGCTCTCCTCAACCTCGTTCAAGACATGGTGTCGACCAGGGAGGACGTTCGGGGCGCGCGGAGCGTCCCGCCATGTCGATCACGGGCGAAAGCCCCTCGCCTAGGCAACTCGCAAAGCCTACCGCTTCCGCTGCAACCGCGGAAATCGACGCCGGCTCAGTGGCCGTTGAACAAGGAGGCGACCGAGCCTTCCTCGAAAACCGCCTGAATCGCCTGCGCGAGCAGCGGCGCCATCGACAGCACCGTGAGCTTGGGGATGTTGATGTCATCGGGGATCGGCAGGGTATTGGTGACGATCACCTCTTCGATCGCCGACTCGTTCAACCGCTGCGCCGCCGGCCCGGAAAGGATCGGGTGGGTGGCTGCCGCGATCACCTGCTTGGCCCCGGCCGCACGCAGCGCGGTGGCGGCCTGAGCGATGGTGCCTGCGGTGTCGATCATGTCGTCGACCAGCAAGCAGACCCGGCCGTCCACGTCGCCGACGACCTCACCGACAGCCACCTCATTGGCCTTGTTGGGGTCGCGGCGCTTGTGAATGATCGCCAGCGGGCAGCCGAGGTCGTCGGACCACATATCGGTCAGGCGGACCCGTCCGGCGTCCGGTGAGACGACCGTCATCTCCGAGGTGTCGTAGTTGGCGCGGACGTACTCAGCCAGCACCGGCAGCGCCATCAGGTGATCGACCGGGCCGTCGAAGAAGCCCTGGATCTGAGCGGCATGCAGGTCGACCGACATCAGCCGGTTGGCTCCGGCGGCCTTGTACAGGTCGGCGATCAGCCGCGCCGAGATCGGCTCACGACCGGCGTGCTTCTTGTCCTGGCGGCCGTAGGGGTAGAACGGGGAGACCACCGTGATCCGTCGCGCCGAGGCCCGCTTGAGCGCGTCGATCATGATCAGCTGTTCCATCAGCCACTCGTTGACCGGCGCCGGATGCGACTGAATGACGAAGGCGTCGGCGCCACGCACCGACTCCTCGAAGCGCACGTAGATCTCAGAGTTGGCGTAGGTGAGGCTGCGGGTCGGCACCAACTCGGTACCGAGCAGGGTCGCCACCTCCTCGGCCAGTTCCGGGAAGGCACGTCCGGTGCAGACCATCAGGTGTTTCTCGGTGGGCCGCTTCAGACCGCTCACTTGTCGTCCTCCTGGACTGCATCGCGCTCGGCAGCAGCCTGCCGCGCCGAGGCCTCACTCTTGCTGCCAGGACGCTTACGTGCGACCCAACCGGCGATGTTGCGCTGCTGGCCCCGCGCCACGGCCAACTCCCCCGGACCAACGTCGGAGGTGATGGTCGAGCCGGCTGCCACAAAGGCGCCCGGAGCGATCTCGACCGGGGCCACCAGCACCGAGTCGCTGCCGACGAAGCTGTTGTCGCCGACCACCGTGGTCGACTTGGTGACCCCGTCGTAGTTGGCGAAGATCGTGCCGGCGCCGATGTTCACGCCCTCGCCGATGACCGCGTCACCGCAGTAGGTCAAGTGCGGCACCTTGCTGCCGGCGCCGATCACGGCCTTCTTGGTTTCGACGAAGGCGCCGATCTTGCCGGAGGCACCCAGCTCAGTGCCCGGCCGCAGATAGCTGAACGGTCCGACCGTCGCACCGGCGGCGATGGTGGCCAGTTCCGCGTGGGTGCGGATCACCGTGGCGCCTTCCCCGACCTCGACGTCGATCAGGGTGGTGTCGGGTCCGATGGTCGCACCGGAGGCCACCGAGGTGGCGCCCTCCAGCGAGGTGCCCGGCAGCAAGGTGACATCGGCGGCCAGATCGACCTCGGCGTGCACCCAGGTGGTGGCCGGGTCGATCACCGTGACGCCTTCGGCCATCCAGTGGCGCAGGATCCGACGATTGGCCTCGGCATTGCGCTCGGCCAGCTGGATGCGGTCGTTGACGCCCTCGGTCTGCAAATGGTCGCTCAACAGCCACGCCCCGACCCGTCCGCCCTGGGAGCGGGCGTGGGTGATCACGTCGGTCAGGTAGAACTCGCCTTGGGCGTTGCCGGTGGTCAGGGAGGCGATGCCGGCCCGCAACGCGGCCGCATCGAAGGCGTAGATGCCGGAGTTGATCTCGTCGATCAGCAGCTCGTCGGGGGCAGCGTCAGCTTGCTCGACGATGCGATCCACCTGCTCGGCGCTGCGGATGATCCGTCCATACCCGGTCGGGTCGGGAACGGTCGCGGTCAGCACGGTGACGGCATTGCCATCGCGGCGATGCGCCTCGACCAGTGCGATCAGGGTGTCGCCGGCCAGCAGCGGCACATCGCCGGACGTGACCACGACCTCGCCGTCCACCTCACCCAGCGCTGCCAATCCGGCTCGGACGGCGTCGCCGGTGCCGAGCTGCTGCTCCTGAACGGCCACCACGACGTGCGGGGCGATCTCGGACAAGTGGCTGCTCACCTGCTCGCGGCCGTGACCGACCACGACGACCAGGCGATCGGGTGCCAGCGCATCGGCGGCATCCACGGCCAGGGAGATCATCGACTTGCCGGCCACCTTGTGCAGCACCTTCGGCGTCGCGGATTTCATCCGGGTGCCCGCACCGGCGGCCATGACCACCACTGCTGCAACGGGCGTCATAACGCTTCGGTCATCACTCATCAGCGGCTCCCAGTTTCCGTGACTCCGCCCACCCTAACCGAGCCGGACCCGGCCACGTGTGGCGTTCAGCAGAGGCGGGGCAATCCTAGCCATATGGGACGTCCCGGTCGGTGCCGCCGGTCGCCACAACGGCGCCCACCACAGTGGACGCCGTTGCGGTTGCTGCATTCTCCACGCAGCCCACACCCCTGGGGTGCGCGACCCTCAGTGCAGAAGGTCCTGTCGCTGATCTGGCGCGACGGGCGCGGCGGGGGCCGCTGCTCGGCGCGGCCAGGCCCAGGCGGTGCGCAGGATGAAGGCGAGCAGCAGCACCTCGATTCCGATGGAGATGCCGTAGAAGGCAGCCCACTCCGCCGTTGCGCCCGATGCATTGAACAGCGAGTAGGGAATGTAGACCACGGCTACCACGAGGTTGGTGATGCGGTTCGCCCGGGCCGGCAGGAGCGCCGACAGCGCCACCATCACGGCTGGAATCGACACCGACACCAGGAAGAACGTCAGCAGCGGGGCGCTGATGTCGAACTTGTAGACGATGCCACCCAGGATCTCCCCGATCACCCCTGGCTTGTAGAAGTTGAGCACGTCAACGTAGACGTACAGAAACATGAAGCTCGTCCACGCGGCGGCGAGCTTGGCCTGCACCGGGATCGGCGAATCGTCGAGCGTGGCCCGGGGGTTGGTTCGGATAGTCATTGGTCCTTCTTTCTACAGCTGCGGTCTGCGCCATCATCGGCGGTTCGTACACCGTACGTCGTACGCTGTACTATGCACGTACGTTGTACGATCGTCAAGTCGTCGCCGTACTCGTGAGGAGACCCGTGTCTGCCAAGGAACACCGCCCGGCCGGGCCGGCTGAAGGACTGAGCAAGCACCGGGTGGCGTCCGAAGCCATCCGGCTCGCCGACCGCGAAGGCGTCGAGCAGTTGAGCATGCGGCGGCTGGCCACAGCCCTGGGCTCAGGCGCGATGTCGCTGTACCACTACGTGGGGAGCAAGGACGAACTGCTCGACGCGATGATCGACCTCGTTTTCGGAGAGATCGAACTGCCTGCTGTGGACACCGACTGGCGCACAGCGATGCGGCAGCGCTCGATGTCGGCCCGCCAGGTTCTCGCCCGCCATCGGTGGGCGATCGGGCTGATGGATTCGCGAACCACCCCCGGGCCGGCACACCTGCGCGACCGCGAGGCGGTCACAGCCTGCCTGCGAAAGGGCGGGTTCTCACCGTTGATGGCGACCCACGCCAACTGGTTGCTCGACAGCTATGTCTATGGCTTCGCACTCCAGGAGGCGAGCCTGCCGTTCGATACCACCGACGAGATCACCGACACCGTCGGCGACGTGTTCCTGCCGCAGCTTCCCCCCGAGGAGTTCCCCTTCCTCAACGAGTCCGCCGCCGCGCTCGCCGCCGCCAACTACGTCCCGGCAGAGGAGTTCAACTTCGGCCTCGACCTGATCCTGGACGCCCTCGCACCACTCGCCACGTCAAGCGAGGCATCGCCACTCGCCTGACCGCGACCAACTCACGGCGTCCGCGCCGCAGCCATTCGTTCGCCGGACGGGGCGCCACCTACTGGCTCCCCGGGTAGGAGTCGAACCTACGTCGCTAGTCCTGATTCAAAGTCAGGCGGGCCCTGCCGGCAGACCAACCGGGGAACGTCGCCGCGGGGGCGACCGGGCCCACTCTACGGGGGATCGCCGCACTGGTGCATCTCGCCCGGCGGGGTGGGCGAATGTCCCCAGTGAGCGTGGCGATTTCGCCCCACGCAGAACGAGGTCCACAATTGGGCCCATGTCCGTTTCCGGCGCCAACGCTCGCGCCCGGCGTAGCCGAGTGCGCTTGACGCGCGGCGAACGACGAGAGCAACTCATCGACGTGGCCCGCGCCCTGTTCGCCGAACGCGGCCTGGACGGCACCTCGGTGGAAGAGATCGCTGCCCACGCCGGAGTGAGCAAGCCGGTCGTCTACGAGCACTTCGGCGGCAAAGAAGGCCTGTACGCGGTGGTCGTCGACCGCGAGGTACGCACCCTCCACGACGGCATCCGGGCAGCACTGACCACCCCCAAGGCCAACCCGCGAGCACTGATCGAGTTGGGCACCTTGGCCCTTCTGGACTACATCGACGACCACCCCAACGGCTTCCGGATCCTGTCGCGGGACTCGTCGGCCACCTCGCCGGACGGCTCGTTCGCGACCATCCTGTCCGACATCGCTTCGCGCGTGGAGGACCTCCTCGGCGACGAGTTCACCAAGCGCGAACTCGACCCGGCCACCGCCCCGCTGTACGCGCAGATGCTGGTCGGCCTGGTCGCGCTGTCCGGGCAGTGGTGGATGGACACCCGCGACGAACTCGCCATGCCCAAGCCGGTGGTCGCCGCCCACCTGGTGAACCTGGCCTGGTACGGCATGCGGAATCTGAGCGCCAAGCCACGGCTGCACACCCAGCGTCCGTTGTCGGTGGTGCCCAACACCGACAACTAGGCGGACCGACGGCCGTAGGGTGAATCTGTGATCCCACTACGCTCGACGACGGCCGCCACCGCGACCGGCATGCTCTTCGCCTACAACGGCGCTGTCGTCGGGGCCTACGCCGCCGCCCTCCCGGTCTTTCAGACCCGGTTCGCGCTCGCACCGCTACAACTCTCCGGCCTGCTGGTCAGTGTCGGCGCTGCCGCCATCGTCGCCATGCAGCTGTCCGGACGCCTCGGCGACCGATTCGGCGCGCGACGGGTCGCGTTGGTGATCGTCCCGATGCTGATCGTGGGCATCTTCGGCATCGGACAAGCCTCGACCCTGCCCGCGCTGTTCGGCTTCGGCGCGTTGATCGGCCTGGGCAACGGCGGCATCGACGTCGCCATGAACGCCATCGGAGTCCAAGTCGAACGGCACCGCCCACGCCCGATCATGAGCCTGCTGCACGGCATGTGGAGCGTGGGCAATCTGATCGGCGCCGCCCTGCTGCTGACGCTGGTGACCGCACTGCACCTCAGCGATGTGGCCGGGGTTCAGCTGGCCACCACGACCGTCGCCGTGATCGGCGTCGGCGTCCTTATCGTCGCGTGGCGGATCGTGCCGGAGACCGAGACGGTCGACCACACCGATCAGGCCACGGGCCAACGGACGGCGATCCCGGCGGCGGCCTGGCTGATGGGCCTGATGGCGATCGCGTTCGGGCTGGGTGAAGGCACCGGCATGGACTGGTCGGGGGTGCATTTGAAGACCGTCGCGGGCGTGGACGCCGCCACGGCCTCGCTGGGGGTCACCATGATCGCGGCCTTCATGGTGGTCATCCGGTTGCTGGGCGACTTCCTGGTGACGCGCTTCGGACGTCGCTGGGTGACCCGCTTCGGCGGCGCCACCTCTGCGGTGGGCTACCTCATCGTCGGGCTGGCGACGCCGTTCCCCGTCCTGCTGGTCGGGTGGGCGCTGGTCGGCTTGGGCATCGGCATGATCGCCCCGCAGGTGTACGCCGTGGCCGGGCACTCCGCTGGCGGACGCGGCCTGGCCGTGGTGGTGACCTTCGGCTATGTCACCTTCCTGCTCGGGCCGGCGATCATCGGCGCCCTCGTGTCCGTCCTCGGCATTCAGCACACGATGCTGGTACCGGCCGTGTTGCTGAGCGGCCTGATCGTGCTCGCCCGCGTCATGCCCGGCCCCGCCGCGCTCCCGCAGGAGTGAGTGACGGCCTCAGTCGAGCAGGCGAGCTCCGGCGACCGGGCCCTGGACGCGCTTGACGCCACGGAACAGGCCACGGGTCGACAGCTGGGTGGCCAGATCGATCGCTTCGATCTCGGTGGCCGCCAAGAACGCCACCGTCGGTCCCGAGCCGGAGACGACCGCACCCACCGCACCCAGCTCCAGCCCGGCGTCCAAGGCCTCGGCCAATGCCGGACGCAGCGCCAAGGCCGCAGGCTGCAGATCGTTGATCAACGCCGCCCCCAAGGCCACCGGATCCCCGCTGACCAGGGCGTTCATCAAGGCCGATGGCACCTCCGCCGGACCATCACCACCCAGGTCGAGCTCGTCGAACTGGGCGAACACCGCCGGGGTCGACAATTCGCCGTCGCCGAAGCCCAACACCCAGTGATAGGTCCCGCGGGTCAGCACCGGCACCAGCTGATCGCCACGATCGGCCCCCAGCGCCGTCCCACCGGCCAGACAGAACGGGACGTCGGCGCCCAGCCGGGCACCCAACGCGCGCATCTCCTCCGGTGAGATGTCCAGGTCCCACAGCACCGCGCACGCCAGCAGCGCCGCAGCGGCGTCCGCCGATCCCCCGGCCATGCCACCAGTCACCGGAATCGTCTTGTGGATCTCCAGCGCCACGCCGACCTCGCTGGTCGCCACCAGATCGCGCAGCAGGCGGGCGGCCCGCACGGCCAGGTTGGTGTCGTCGGTGGGCACCAGATGCGCCTGGTCACCGCTGACGGTGACCGTGATCCGTCCCGGCTCGGCCCAGCGCGCGACCACCTCGTCGTAGAGCGACACGGCTTGGAAGATCGTGGACAGTTCGTGATAGCCGTCGGCACGCCGCGGTCCACTGCGGAGGGCGAGGTTGATCTTCCCCGCCACCCGGACGCGGACCTCGTCAGCCTCGGTCACCGGTGATGCCATGCGGTGAGGCTATCCCACCGAGGCGATCCGCCGAGCTTCGGCGATCCGGGCGAAGTCGGTGATCCCCAACACCTCGCCGCGAGCCTGCGGATCGATGCCCGCACCGACCAACGCCTGCTCGGCGGCCGCCGAGGATCCGAACATGCCCGACAGCGCCGAGCGCAGCATCTTGCGCCGCTGAGCGAAGGCGGCATCGACCACCGCGAAGACCTCTTGCCTGCTGGCCGTAGTGACCGGCGGCTCGCGTCGGGTCAACGACACCAGCCCGGAATCCACATTCGGCACCGGCCAGAAGACCGTCGGCGGGACGCTGCCGACCCGCTTGGCCGCGCAGTACCAGGCCAGCTTCGCCGAGGGCACCCCGTAGGTCCGCGAGCCGGGCGGGGCCACCAACCGGTCGGCCACCTCGGACTGCACCATCACCAGGCCACTGGTGATGGTGTCGAAGTGCGCCAACACATGCAGCAGAACCGGCACGCTCACGTTGTAGGGCAGGTTCGCCACCACCGCCGTCGGCTGCGGATCGTCCAGGACGTCGACCGTGAGCGCGTCGGCTTCGATCACCCGCAATCGCTCGGCACGATCACCGAGCCGGTCGGCCGCAGTGATCGGCAACTGCCGCGCCAAGCTGGACTCGATCTCGACGGCCACCACAACGGCCGCCACCTCCAGCAAGCCCAGAGTCAGTGAACCCAGGCCCGGCCCGATCTCGAGCACCACATCGTCGGCACCCACCCCGGCCGCCGCCACGATCCTGCGGACGGTGTTGGCGTCGTGGACGAAGTTCTGGCCGCGCTGCTTGGTCGGACGCAGGTCCAGGGCAGCCGCCAGTTCACGAATGGTGCGCGGATCGAGCAGGGCCTCGGCCATCAGGCGGTTTCCCCCCACGCTCCGAAAACGGCGGTGGCGTTGGCGTCCAACTGCTGGCACAGCTCGGCCAGGTCGACCTCGCGCCGTTCGGCGATGAACCGGACGGTGTGCGGCAGCAGATAGCTGGAGTTCGGCCGACCCCGGTGCGGCATGGGTGTCAGGTAGGGCGCGTCGGTCTCGACCAGCAGCCGATCGCTCGGGGTCACGTCGAGGGCTTCACGCAGTTCCTCGTTGGCCTTGAACGTCACCTGCCCGGCGAAGGACAGGAAGAAGCCACGATCCAGGCACGCCTTGGCGAAGTCGGCGTCCCCGGAGAAGCAGTGCATCTGCACCCGCGCCGGGGCACCTTCGGCGTCCAGGACGTCCAGCAGGTCGCTGCCGGCGTCGCGGGAATGGATCACCAGGGCCAGGTCGTGCTCCTTGGCCCAGCCGATGTGCGCAGCGAACGACTCCCGCTGCAACGCCTGCCCCTCGGGCTCGGACGTGCGGTAGTAGTCCAGGCCGGTCTCGCCGATGCCGCGGATCTTCGACGACGTGTTCAACAACGCGGCCAACCGATCGAGTTCGGCCCCCAGACCGGCGCCCAGCCGGGCGGCGTCGTTGGGGTGGATCGCGATCGAGGCGACCACCTCGGGATACGCGTCGGCCAAGGCCACGACCGCGCGCGAAGACTCCACGTCGGTGCCGACCTCGACCAGCCGGGTCACGTTCATCGCCAGGGCGGCCGCGATGGCGTCCAACTCGGGCATGCCCTCGGATTGGGCGGTGCTGCCCAGATGGGTGTGGGCATCAGTGGTCGGGACGGGCAGAGGATCGGGCAGAGGGGGCAGGTCTGGGCGGATCAAGATGACTCCTTACGTGCCGCGAGCGCGGCGGAGTAGAGGGGTTTTCGTGGGATACCACTTTCTTCGGCCACAGCTGCCACTGCGGTCGCGAAGCGTTCACCGGCGGCCAGGCGCGCGAGCACCTCGTCCACCGCGTCGGTGATCGGCACCAGGGACCCCTCAGCCCCAGCGATCACCACTGTCACCTCACCACGGACGCCGGCCGCTGCCCACTGCGCCAGCTCCATCAACGTCCCTCGGCGGGTTTCTTCATAGGTCTTTGTCAGTTCACGACTGACCGACGCACGCCGGTCTTCACCGAAGGCCACCACGGCATCGGCGAGGAAAGCGGCCACCCGATGCGGTGCTTCGAAGAACACCATCGTGCGTGGTTCTGTGGCCAGTGCAGCCAGGCTGCGCTTGCGTTGGTCCGATTTGCGCGGCGCGAAGCCCTCGAAACAGAACCGGTCGGTCGGCAGCCCCGACAACGCCAAGGCGACCAGCGCAGCCGACGGACCCGACACCACCCGGATCGGGATGGCGGCCTCGATCGCGGCCCCCACCAGGCGAAACCCCGGGTCGGACACGGTCGGCATGCCGGCGTCGGTGACCACCACCACGGTGGCGCCGGCGGCGAGCTCGCCGACCAGCTCCTGGGCGCGGGCGGTCTCGTTGCCGTCGAAGTAGGACACCACCCGGGCCGGGGTGCTCCAGCCCAGGCGGGCGAGCAGCGAGTGGAAGCGGCGAGTGTCTTCGGCGGCGATGACGTCGGCGTGCGCGAGCGCGTCACGCAAGGCCGGTGTGGCGTCGTCCACGTTTCCGATGGGCGTCCCGGCCAGCACCAGCAAACCCGTCTC
>CAZLJN010000028.1:0-13888 GCA_964559815.1 uncultured Propionibacteriaceae bacterium | reverse complement strand
CCTCAACCTGGAACTCCCTGAACCGCTGATCGCCGAGGAGACCGATTGGGCGGCCATCGTCGCTGAACCGGTGGTCGCCGAGGTCGTCGCCGAACCGGTGCCGGTGCCGTTGGACGCAACCCGGCGCACCGTGGTCATCTGCGGCGACGCGTCGCCGGCCGTGGGCGCCCAGGCCGTCCGGTTGGCTGAGCAGGCCGGGTGGCCGCTGATCGCCGAGCCG
Source organism: uncultured Propionibacteriaceae bacterium (assembly GCA_964559815.1). Taxonomy (GTDB): domain Bacteria; phylum Actinomycetota; class Actinomycetes; order Propionibacteriales; family Propionibacteriaceae; genus Propionicimonas. The sequence continues at coordinate 13,668 of CAZLJN010000028.1, read as the reverse complement.
TCGAGCAACGCCCGTTGCAGCACCCACGCGTTGGCCACCGGGCGACTGCTGCTGGCCACCGACCTGGCAGCGGGGATCGAGCAGGTGGTGGTCTTCGGCCATCCCACCCTGTCGCGTCCGGTGAGTGCGCTGCTGGCTCGCGCCGACGTGGAACTGATCGTGGTCGGCGACGGCCCCGACTACCCCGATCCGGGTTGGCGGGCGGCCCGCGTGGTCGCCGCGGTAGAGGCCCACGGCGGGTCGTCAGACTGGCTGACCGGCTGGCGGAAGGCGGACGCCGTCCGGCTCGCCCAGGTGATCGCCGAGACCCGGGGGAGTGAGCCCGTCAACGGTGTCGAACTGGCCGCTGCGGTGTTGGCCGCAGTGCCGGCTGATCAGCTGCTGTGTGTCGGGAACTCCCAAGCGATCCGTGACCTCGACCTGGCGCCGATCGGTGCCGAAACCCCGCTCTGCTACGCCAATCGCGGCTTGGCCGGCATCGATGGCACGGTGTCGACCGCCGTCGGGATCGCGCTGGGCTCCGCCACGCCGACCACGCTGCTGTGCGGCGATCTGTCGTTCGTGCACGATGTGGGCGGCCTGGTGATCGGGCCGGGCGAACCCCGTCCAGAACTGCGGATCGTGGTCGCCGACGACGCCGGTGGCAGCATTTTCGCCACCCTTGAATATGGTGCGCCTGAGTTCGCCGATGCGTTCGAACGGGTCTTCGCCACCCCGAGCGGGTTGGACGTGGCCGCCGTCGTGGCCGGCTACGGCGTGCCGGTGCGCCGGCTGCGCAGCATCAGTGAGGTGACCGCAGCGTTGGCCGACTCGGTGATCGGGCTGGAGGTGCTGGTCGTGGACGTCGACCGCACCCGCCGTCGAGAACTCGACCGGCGGGTGTAGTCGCGCCTCGTCAGCTGGAGTATGCGGTGATGTCGATCGAGTAGCGGTCCCACCGGTAGCAGTGGTCGCCGTACTCCACCGGCTGGCCGGACGGGTCGTAGGCCCGCCGCGACATCGCCAGCACCGGATCGGTCGCCGACATCTTCAGCAGTTGCTGCTCGGTCTCGGTGGGATGCCGGGCCGAGATGTGCTGATAGCCGACGGCCGGCACGATGTTGCGCGCCCGGATCAAGGTGTACAGGCCGTAGGTGGCCAGTTCGTCGATCTCCAGATCCGACCAGTCGGGACTGAGCCAGTTGCGGAGCACCGCCACGGGGCCCAGGTCGACGGTCCGGAGGCGCTCGACGTAGACCAACGGGGTGCCGGCCGGCAGTCCGAGCTGCTCGGCGATCCGGTCGTCGTGGTAGTTGATCGAGAACTGCAACACCTCGGTGTGCGGATTCTGCCCCTCGCGCTTGAGGTCGTCGTAGAGGCTGGGCAGGCCATAACGGCGATGCACCACCTCGTTTGCGACAGTGGTGCCGATCCCGCGGCGGCGGACCAGAAGCCCGCGTGAAACCAACTCGATGATCGCCCGGCGTACCGTCGGTCGCGAAAGGTTGAGCCGCTCGGCCATCGACAGTTCGTTCTCGAACGCATCCCCGGGCTTGAGGATGCCGGTGTCGATAGCTTCGGCCAGTTGTTCAGCCACCTGGTGGTACAGCGGTACCGGGCTGTTGCGGTCAATTTGGACCGGAAGCTGCTGTGCCATAACCGGCAAGATAGCGCATGTTCACCCGATTTTCCGCTCAGTGACCACGATTTGTCAGCTTGGTCTAAACCGTTGACAAACTCGGGCTGCTCAGGTCTGCTGCCGCAGCCACGCGCGCAGTTGGGCGGTCGCGCGGACGTCGTCCTCGTTGTACCAGAGCACGCGTTGCTGAGCGACTGCGCGAGCCTCGGCGTCCTCGGCATGGACTGCGGTGTCGAACCAGGTCATGCTGTTCAGCCCGCCGGGCTCATTGTCGCGCCAGTGGAAGCCGGCAGCCGACTGGGCGACCACCTTCAGGCCCAGGCCGTTGGCGCCGAAGAAGTGGGTGCGCACCACCTCGAACAGGTCGACGAAGCGGTTGTGGGCGAAGTCGGTGGCCCACACCATGATGGGGTGCCCAGTGGCCGCCAACCGGGTGATCCGCACCACCTCGTAGTCGGAGTAGTGGTAGACCCGCAGATCGAGCTGTGCGGCGAGCTCGGCCAGCCAGGTCATCGCCGAGACCGCCAACGCCAGTTCGCTGGCGTCGTCGAGATCGGTGAAGGAACTGAAGTGGCGGTAGTACTCCTGGCCGTCGGCACGCACCCAGAAGCCCCACAGGTAGACCCGATCGTCCCGGGAGGTCTCGATGTCGATGTCGATCTCCACCACCGAGGTGGGTAGCGGAATCGGTCCTTCGGTGAGTCGGGCCAACTCCACCCCGTCCACCAGCAGGCGGGAACGTCGCTGGGTGAGCCGCAACCGTTCCTCGGCCCCCTGGCGGAAAGCCACCAGCGGCAGGTAGCGGGGGAGTAGTTCGTCGATGTCGGCGCCGGCCAGCTGGCCGACGGTGTGCACCCCGGCGGCGCGCAGCCCGGACACCTCCACCCGGCTCAGTGGGGACTTGCTCACCCGCAGGCTCAGGTCGTCCTCGTCGAGCAGCGGACGGCAGACCGACCACCAATCGCAGAACCGGCACTCCGAGGTCACGATCGGCGGCAGTAGTCCGGGCGGCGGCTCGGACCCGGCCAGCGCACGCTCGGCGATCTCGACCCGCTCGGCGAAGTGCACCTGGTAGCGGTCGTAGGCGCTGACCAGTTCGGACGGATCGGCGCCCTCGGTGGTCGGACTCAGTGCCGGCTCGGCCAGATCCAGCCAGGTGGCCACCGGGCCGCCGTGGTCGATCCGATCGGTGCCGATCACCACTCCGGTGGGATGTGCGCTGGCATAGCCGGTGGTCCGCAACAACTCCCACAGGTGAGTCAGCTGGACGGCGTTGGCCCAGCGCCAATTCCAGCGGTAGCGCCAGCCGGTGTGTGAGCGTCGCTCGCCCAATGCGTCCACCGGCGAGTAGCTGAACGTGCGGTCATCGCGGCGGGGGTCCAGCGCTCGCTGGAACTTCACCACCCCGGGCACATAGCCGTCCTCGGTTCGGATCAGCAGCTCTACCCGGCCTCGGCGGTGGCCGTCCCAGTCGCGGGGCAGCAGTCCGCCGACGATCACCGGTGCGCTGGCGGCGAGGGCGGCCAGGCAGGCGGCCTCCTCCTCTTCGCTGGAGGCGGTGGTGAGGCCGCGCAGGTCGACGGTTCCGGGGGTGGTGGTGATCGTGGCCAGCACGTCAGCGATGAACTCGGCCGCGCCCGGGAAGGTCAAACCCGACGGCGGCCGCTCACTGGGATGGGTGAGGGCATGCAGCGTCTTGACCGGACAGCTGCGGGCCGCGTAGGCGTCGAGGGTGAAAGTCAACGGCGGGCTCGATGGAGAGCCACCACGCCCCCGGAGAGGTTCTTCCACTCGGCTCGCTTCCATCCAGCCTTGGTCAGTTCCCGGGCCAAGCTGGGTTGGTCGGGCCAGGCCAAGATCGATTCGACAAGGTAATTGTATGCATCCGGGTTGGTCGAGGTGAACAGCGCCACCACCGGAAAGCCACGCGTCAGGTACTTGCGGTAGAACTCCCGGAACGGCTTCCAGGTGGGGGTGGAGAACTCGCAGATCACGATCCGGCCCCCGGGCTTGGTCACCCGATACATCTCCGACAAGGCAACCGACACGTTCTCGACGTTGCGCAGTCCGAAGCTGATCGTGACCGCATCGAAGGTGGCATCGGCGAACGGCAGCGCCAGGGCGTCGGCGTTGACGAAGGACAGATCGGGCTGGCGTTTCTTGCCTTCGGTGAGCATTCCCTCGCTCAGGTCGGCGGGAATCACCGTGGCGCCGGCGGCTGCGAACGGATGGGTGGACGTCCCGGTGCCGGCGGCGAGGTCGAGGATGACCTGACCGGGCTGGGGGTCGACGGCGGCGACGGTCTGGGAGCGCCATAGCCGGTCGATACCGAGCGACAGCAGATCGTTGGTCAGGTCGTAGCGCGGGGCGACCTGATCAAACATCTCCGACACCGCGGCCCTCTTCTTTGACAGGCTCGCGCGGCGATTGGCTGATTGCACGCGCATAGCCTGCCACGACCCGTCCAGGAGTGTGTTCCGCCGTCCATGGCGCCACATCGTGGCGGGCCGTGCAGTAAGGGCTGGAATGATGGGGGAGAATCTAGGCCATGGCACGAAAAACTCCGGTGTTGAAGATCGCCGGCTTGCGAAAGGCCTTCGGGCCGGTGGTGATCGTTGATGGCTTCAACCTGGAGGTGGCGGCCGGCGAAGCGGTCGCCCTCACCGGGCGGAATGGGGCCGGCAAGTCGACGGTCTTGCGCTGTTTGATCGGCGCGGATCGGCCCGACGACGGCACCATCGAGGTGAACGGAATCCGAGCGAGCGAGACCAACCCGGCGATCCGCCGCGATGTGGCCACCGTGATCGACGATCTGGACTTCTTCCCTGACCTCAGCGTGGTCGAGCACCTCGACCTGCTGGCCCGGGCCCACGGCATTCCCGACCCGGACGCGGCCGTCGACGAAGTGCTGCACGAGGTGCAGCTGGTGCCGCAGTCGGGCCAGTTGCCGGGCACCTTGTCCTCAGGTCAGCGTCGTCGACTGGCATTGGCGACGGCCTTCGTCCGTCCCCGCAAGCTCCTGGTGCTGGACGAGCCGGAGCAGCGCCTCGATGTCGAAGGTGTGGCCTGGCTGGCCGATCGCCTGGTGGCCGAGCGGGAGCGCGGCCTGGCCATCGTGATGGCCACCCACGACCCGGTGCTGACCGAGAAGGTCGCCACCCGGGTGGTACACCTGGGCGATCGTGGCCGGGTAGACGAGGGCGTGGAGTGAGTAAGAAGTCCCGCAAGCTGATTCGCTCGGGGGTGCCCACCCCCGCGCCGGAACCGGCCACCGCTGAGCCGGTCGCTGAACCGGCGGTGACCCGCACCTTCTTCTTCCTGCCCGACGTCGAGCCGGTGGCTGTTGATGAACGCGAACTCCACGACCTGATGAAGCTGTGGCGCCATGGCCGCGCCACCCGCACCATGGGACAGCTCCTCTCCGACAGCTACGTCACTTTGTTCAGCGTCGTGCTGGTCGGCGCGATGATCACCTCGACCGTGCTGAACGCCCAACGCGGCGCGGGCGCCTGCACCACCGCCTCCTGCAGCAGCGGACGGCTGCTGCTGCCCACCGCGATGATCTTCGCCGGCTACGCCTTGGCGATCGGACTGTCGCGGTTGTTCGGCCCGGTGCTGGCCTCGGCCGCCGAAGGCTCATGGCTGATGGACGCGCCGATCAGCCGGCGCCGGCTGCTGAGCGGACGCCTGGTCCTTCCGGTGGTGGCCGGCGTGCTGGTGCCGCTGCTGGCGACCGGACTGGTGGCCGCCCTGTCGGGAATGGACTGGTTCTCGGTAGTCGCCTGGGCGTCGGCGTCCGGGCTGGGCGCAGCAGCCATGGTGGCCCTGTCGGCCGCGGAACAGACCCGCGAGCGCGAGGCGCTGCTCAAAGGTCTGCAGCTGGTCTGGACGTTACTGGCGCTGGTCACCGGCGTCGCGGTGGTCGCCGTGGCGGTGGCGTGGATCCCGGCCCCGGCGCTGACCAGTGAAGCCAGCCTGCGGCTGACCCTGCTGGCCACCTCGGCGGCGTGGCTGCTGGTGCTGGTGATGCTGCTGGTGGCCACGGTGCGCCGGCTGAACCTGATCCGCCGCGCCCGACTGCTCTCGGGTGGCTCGCTGGTCGCCGGCATGCAGGGCGCCATGTTCGCCCTCGACCTGGGGCTGATCCGCGACATCCTGGTGGAGCGGCGGGCGATCGAGAAGGGCCACGTCCGTCCGACCAAGGGGCGTGGGCTCGGTCCGTCCGCGTTGGTCTGGCGGGACGTCGAGCGGCTGTTCCGGTCGCCGGGGGCCTTCGTGCCGCTGCTGATGAGCCTGTTGGTGCCCTATGCGGTCGATGCGCTGCGGATGAGCCAGCTGAACCCACTGATCAGCGGACTGGTGCTGACCGCGGCGCTGGTGCCGTTCCTCGGCAGCCTGCGGGTGCTGAGCCGCACCGGCGGCCTGGCGCGGATGCTGCCGTTCAAGACCACCGAAATCCGCACCGCGGCCATGGTGGTCCCGGCGATCCTGGCGGTGTTGTGGGCCATGGTGACAGTGCCGGCCTTCGTCGGAATCACCAGCACCGGCGCCGATCGCACCCTGTGGAGCGGGCTGATGGCTGCGGTGATCACTGCCGCGGCCGGCGTGTTCGGCGCCGTTCGGTGGGTAACAGCCGGCAAGGCCGATTATTCGGCACCGATGCTGGCGACCGGGTCGGGCGCGTTGCCGCCGGCGCTGCTGTTCAACCTGTTCCGGGGCATCGACATGGTGGCCTTGATCACCGCGCCTCTGATCCTGGGTGCGGATCCGCTGTGGTCGGTCGGGCTGGCCGTGGTGGTGTTCATCGGCCTGCGCGGCACCTTCAACATGGAGGAGTTGAAGGCCGAACAGGAGGCCATGCAGCGCGAGGCCGCCCAGGCCAAGACCGAGCGCACCGAGCGCACCCGGATCGCCCCGCCAAAGCGCTGAGCGACCCGCGTGGGGCAGCCGTACGCAGCTGCTGCGAGCTACGGTAAAGGGGTGAACGACACCTCGACCTTGTCCTCGGTCCGCTGGCGCCGGATTGCTCTTTTCTACGGCATCGCCTTCGGATGGGCGGTGTTGATCGGAGCCGTCCTCTATCTGACGGGGCAGCGCGATCTGGCCGCCAGCAGCGCACCGTGGGTATTCCCGGTGATGGCGGTGCTGTACATGCCGGTGCCACTGGTGGCCGCGCTGATCACCGAGAAGATCGCCGGTGAGGGCTATTTGATGCGCCGCATCTTCACCCGCCGCCTCGGGCGCCAGCTGGTGCGCACGTTGGTCGCGGTTCCGTTGGTGATCGCTGCCTTGATTCTCGCCATGGTGGGCCTGAGCTGGCTGGCCGGCACGGTGGTCGACATCTCCGGGGCCGGACGGCTGTTGTTCAGTGTCGACGACCTGGTGGCCAACGTCATCGCCGTGAGCGGTACCTCGATGAACGCAGCCGCCGTGGCCCAGATCGCTGCGGCCACGCCGTCGTTGTGGGGGCTGTTGGCGATCACCTTCGGCGCCGCGTTGGCGGTCGGCTTCACCATCAATGGTCTGTTCGCCTTCGGTGAGGAGTACGGCTGGCGCGGGTGGCTGGCCGATGAGCTGGCCCCGCTCGGGCCGGTGTGGGCCAATCTGATCACCGGCATGATGTGGGGGCTGTGGCATGCGCCGGTGATCCTGCTGGGCTACAACTACGGCGCCTACCGCCTGCCGGGAGTGGTCGCCATGATCGCCTGGTGTGTGGCCGGCTCCTTCCTGCTGTGGCGGGTGCGTCAGGTCACCGGCACGGTGGTGGCCGCGGCCATCACCCACGGCGCCATCAACGGCTTCGCCGGCATCTTCGTGATCGTCCTGGCCGATCCGAATCGTCTGCTGGCCGCTCCCATGGGAGCGGTCGGGATTGCTGCGGTGGGCGTCGTGGCCGCGCTGCTGTGGGTGTTCGGACGTCCGGCCGCTGCCCCGACCGAAGCGCCCGCCGTTGCGGCGCCGGACGCGATGGCAGCGCCGAACTCGTGAGTTGCCGTGCTCTGAGCCGCATCAGCGCTTAGGCTTGCCTTATGTCTACCGCCATTGGACGTTGGCCGATCATGGTGATCGATTGCCCTGATCCGCATGCCCTTGCCCTGTTCTACTCCGGTGTCACCGGCTGGCCCCTGGTGGGCGAGCCCGATTCTGAGTGGGTGCAGCTCGACAGCAACCACACCTCGACCATCGGTTTCCAGCGGGTGAACGGCTATCGCGCACCGCAGTGGCCCAGTCAGGACGTCCCGCAGCAGGCCCACCTGGACTTCACCGTCAACGACCTCAACGACGCCGAGTCTCAGGTGCTGGCTCTGGGGGCACGGAAGGCGCCGGTGCAGCCGGGGGAGTCGTGGCGAGTGTTCCTCGACCCGGTCGGGCATCCGTTCTGCCTGGTTCAGGCCACGCCGGAGCAGATGGTCTGAGTCAGCTGATCGGCTGACCGAGCACCTGGTGCATCGGCAGCAGCTTCGCTTCGGTCTCGGCGTACTCCTCGGCCGGATCTGATTCGGCCACGATGCCACAACCCGCATAGACGGTGATCCTGCGCGCATCGGTGCGATCCAGACAGCCGCAACGCAAGGCGATCGCGAACTCGCCGTCGCCGCGTCCGTCCAGCCAGCCGACCGGGCCGGAGTAGCGTCCGCGGTCGAGGTGTTCGAGTTCGGCGATCAGCGCCCGCGCAGCGGCGGTGGGGGTGCCACACACCGCAGCTGAGGGATGCAGTTCGCCGGCCAACCGCAGCGCCGAGACCTCCGGGTGGGCCACCGCAGTGACATCGGAGGCCAGATGCATCACGTTGGGCAGTTCGAGCACATAGGGCGCGTCGGGCACGTTCATGCCGGAGCAGTACGGCTCCAGCGCCCGGGCCACCGACGCTACGGCCAACTCGTGCTCGATCAGGTTCTTGCCTGAACGGGCCAACGCCTGGGCCAGTTTCAGGTCCAACTCCTCGCTGCCGTGGCGGCGAATGGTGCCGGCCAGGACCCGCGAGGTGGCCAACCCGCCTTCGCGTCGCAGCAGCATCTCCGGCGAGGCGCCGACCAGACCGTCGATGTGGAAGGTCCAGCAGTTCGGATAGTCGCGGGCCAGTTCGGTGACCACCCAGCGGGGGTCGATGGCGTTGTCGGCGGCCAGCACCTCACTGCGGGCCAGCACGACCTTCTCCAGCGCCTCATCGGATTCGATCCGGGCCACGGCTTCGGCGACGATGGCCAGCCAGCCGTCCCGATCCAGGCTGCCGTCGATCACTCGGACCCCGGACGGCGGCACTGGCGTGGGCTGGGTCGTCAGGGTGGGGATGGCGTCGTCCTCGGCGCTGATGGTGGTCAGCCACGAGCGTCCGCCCCGGCAGCCGATGACGACCTGCGGCACCACCAGCACCGACGACAGCCGGGTGTGGGTGGGGTCGAAGGTGAACGAGCCCAGCGCGATCGGGCCGCTGGCAGGATGATCGTTCAACTCGGTCTCGATGGTGAGATCGGCGTACCACTCCTGCCACCAATTTTCGGCGGCGGTGAAGTCGGCGCCCTCCAGCCGTGCGACTTCGCCCAGGCCGATCATTCCTTGTCCGCGCCGGATCCAGGCTGTGCCGTCGGCGGGGAACAGAGAGAGCAGATCGGGGGTGTGGGTCAGCTCCACCGTCCGTGCAACCAACGGCGATCCCGGTCTCTGCTGAATCACCCGGCAAGGGTAGCCCCAAGTTCACATCCGCAATAACTCGCCCTGCGGCCCCGCGGAAGCCGGCTCAGGAATGCCGGTTCGGTGGCCCCGGGGGGCCGCTGTGCCTAGACTGACCCGAGGTTCCAGGTGCTAACGGGGGTTGTCTGTTTTGTCTGAACGATCGGTGCGGATCGGTTCCGCTAAGACCGAGCACACCGCAGACGTGATCGTGGTCGGCGCCGGACCCGGTGGTTCCAGCACGGCCGCGCACCTCGCCTCGCGGGGGCTCGATGTGGTGTTGCTCGACAAGAGTGCGTTCCCGCGGGAGAAAGTGTGCGGCGACGGCCTCACCCCGCGCGCGGTGAAGCAGTTGATCTCGTTGGGCATCGACATCAGCCCGGAGGCCGGGTGGATGCGCAACAAGGGTCTGCGGATCTATGGCGGACGCACGGAGCCGTTCATCCTGCCGTGGCCCGACATCGCCGAGTTTCCGCCGTACGGCCTGACCCGACCACGCGCCGATTTCGACAAGATCCTGGTCGACCACGCGGTCGCCAAGGGTGCTCGGCTGTTCGAGAACACCAACGTCACCGCGCCGGTGATCAACCCGCGCACCGACCGGATCACCGGCGTGATCACCAAGGACGGACGGCGCTTCTCCGCACCGGTGGTGGTGGCCGCCGACGGCAACTCCTCCCGCCTGGCGCTGGGCATGGGCCTGGCCAAGCGCGACGATCGTCCGATGGGGGTGGCGGTGCGTGCGTACTTCACCTCCCCGCGCAGCCACGACGACTACATGGAGTCGTGGCTGGAACTGTGGGACGGCGAACCCGGCAAGTCCAACCTGCTGCCCGGCTACGGGTGGGTCTTCGCGCTGGGCAACGGCCTGGTGAATGTCGGCTTGGGCACGGTGAGCTCGCGTCCGGGCAAAGCCGACGTCAACTACCGCGATCTGCTGCACCGCTGGCTGGCCAGCACCCCGAGCGAGTGGGGCTACCGTCCGGAGAACCAGGTCGGCGCCACCCTCGGTGCTGCGTTGCCAATGAGTTTCAATCGTCAGCCGGCCTACACCCGTGGGTTGCTGCTGGTCGGCGATGCGGGCGGCATGGTGTCGCCTTTCAACGGCGAGGGCATCCCCTACGCGATGGAGTCCGCAGCGATGGCGGCCGAGGCGATCAGCGATGCCCACTTCCGCGGTTTCGGCACCCCGAGCGCCGAGCAAGCGCTGCGTGGCTACCCCATTCGCTTGAAGGACGAGTGGGGTGGGTACTTCCGTCTCGGGCAGGTGTTCGTCTCACTGATCGAGCATCCTCAGGTGATGCATGTCTGCACCAAATACGGACTGCCGCGGCCTACGCTGATGCGGTTCACCATGAAGCTGCTGTCTCATCTGTACGACACCCGCAAGGGGGATTGGATGGACATGGCGTTGACCACCCTTACAAAGATGGCACCCTCAGCATGAGGAGAATGCCGACGCTGGCGTTTCAGAAGGGAAGTGAGGCCTGATGAGCCCCTACCTACCGATCATCATGATCCTGCTCGTGGGAGGTGCGTTGATGGCCGCGATGGTCATCGCGAGCGCATTTATCGGACCCCGCCGATGGAACCGGCGCAAGTACGACGCCTACGAGTGCGGCATCGATCCCACCCCGCAGCCGTCCGGCGGCGGACGCTTCCCGGTGAAGTACTACCTGGTCGCGATGCTGTTCATCATCTTCGACATCGAAACGATCTTCCTCTACCCGTGGGCGACCTCCTTCTCCCGGCTGGGCATGTTCGCCCTGGTCGAGATGGTGGCGTTCATGATCACCGTCTTCATCGCCTACGCGTATGTGTGGCGGCGTGGCGGCCTGGAGTGGGACTGAGGGGAAAGGCACAACGATGGGTATTGAGGACAAGCTCCCCGAGGGCGTGCTGCTGACCACGGTCGAAGGCATCTTCGGCTGGATGAGGTCGGCGTCGCTGTGGCCGGCCACCTTCGGTCTGGCCTGCTGCTCGATCGAGATGATGAGCTTCGGCGCGCCGCGCTTCGACGCCGGCCGCTGGGGCCAGGAAGTGTTCCGCGCGTCACCGCGCCAGGCCGACCTGATGATCATCGCCGGCCGGATCAGCCAGAAGATGGCCCCGGTGCTGCGACAGGTCTACGACCAGATGCCCGAGCCCAAGTGGGTGCTGGCCATGGGCGTGTGCGCCTCGTCCGGCGGCATGTTCAACAACTACGCGATCGTGCAGGGCGGCGACCATCTGGTGCCGGTCGACATCTACGTCCCCGGTTGCCCGCCGCGCCCTGACATGTTGATCGACGCGATCTTCAAGCTCCGTGAGCAGAAGGTTTCCAAGCGTCCGATCGGGGCCCATGCCGACGCGCTGGAAGTGGCGGCCGAGCAGGCCGCGCTGACCGCGCCGGCCACCCACGAGCAGAAGGGATTGATGCGATGAGCGAGCAGCCAGACGCAGTCGCCGAGGTCGAGGTCACCCCGGCCGTCGCCCCCAAGCCGCTCGGCGTCCGCAAGGGAATGTGGAGCCAGGGCACCGGCGACACCTCCGGCTACAGCGGACTCGTCCGGACGTCCTGGGCACCGGCGCCGACCGCGCAGCCCCTCGGCTCCTACTTCGACGAGATCTACGACCGCTTGGTCGCGCTGGTTCCCGACGCAGTGGACTATGTGGTGGTCGATCGTGGCGAACTCACCTTCTACGTGTCGCGCGAGAAGCTGCTCGCGGTGATGCAGACCCTGCGTGACGATGCGCTGCTGCGCTTCGAACTGTGCGCCTCGGCCTCGGGAGTGCATTACCCCGGTGATGAGGGCGCGGAGTTGCACGTCGTCTACCACCTGGCCTCGATGACGCACAACAATCGTCGGCTGCGCGTCGAGACCACCTGCCCCGACGCCGATCCGCATGTGCCCAGCGTGGTCGCCACCTACCCGGCGATGGACTGGCACGAGCGCGAGACCTGGGACATGTTCGGCATCATCTTCGACGGACATCCCCACCTGACCCGGATCCTGATGCCGGACGACTGGGTCGGCCATCCGCAGCGGAAGGACTATCCGCTGGGCGGCATTCCGATCGAGTACAAGGGCACTGTCGTGCCCCCGGTGGATCAGCGGAGGAGCTACCGATGAAGGAGACCACCGACCTCTATGCCGGCCCGTCCGACGTCGCCGAAGGCGCGGTCTACACCGCCATGGGCGGCGACTGGGACGAGATCGTGCGCGAACAGGCGGCCACCGAGGACGAGACGCTGGTCATCAACATGGGCCCGCAGCACCCGTCCACCCACGGCGTGCTGCGCCTGATGGTGGAGTGCGACGGCGAGACCGTGACCAGCATTCGTCCGGGCATCGGCTTCCTGCACACCGGTATCGAGAAGAACATGGAGTACCGGTCCTGGACCCAGGGCACCACGTTCGTGACCCGGATGGACTACCTGACCCCGCTGTTCAACGAGGTGGCTTACTGCCTGGCGGTGGAGCGGCTGCTGGGCATCGAGGACCAGATCCCCGAGCGGGCCAACGACATCCGGATCCTGATGATGGAGCTCAACCGGATCTCCTCCCACCTGGTGTGTATCGGCACCGGCGGCATGGAGATCGGCGCCCTGACGGTGATGACCATCGGCTTCCGTGAGCGCGAAGTGGTCCTGGACTTCATCGAGGCCGTCACCGGCCTGCGGATGAACCACGCCTACATCCGTCCCGGCGGTGTGGCCAACGATCTGCCCGAGACGGGCATCGCCCAGTTGCGCGACGTGATCAGCTGGCTGGAGAAGCACCTGGGGGAGTACGCCGACTTCTGCAACGAGAACCCGATCTTCAAGGGTCGGATGTGCAACATCGCCTACCAGGACGCCAGCGCCTGTCTGGCCCTGGGCGTGACGGGCCCGATGCTGCGCGCCACCGGCTACGACTGGGATCTGCGCAAGGTGCAGCCGTACTGCGGCTACGAGAACTACGAGTTCGACGTGCCCACCTGGGACACCTGCGACGCCTACGGACGTTTCCGGGTGCGGCTGGCCGAGATGTGGGAGAGCCTGAAGATCGTCAAGCAGTGCGCCGATCGGCTGGAGGCCTCCACCGGCGAACCGGTGATGATCGACGATCCGAAGATCGCCTGGCCCGCCCAGCTGGCCATCGGCCCGGACGGCCAGGGCAACTCCAACGAGCACATCAAGCACATCATGGGCGAGTCGATGGAGGCACTGATCCATCACTTCAAGCTGGTGACCGAGGGCTTCGGAGTACCGGCCGGCCAGGCCTACGTCCCGATCGAGAGCCCGAAGGGCGAACTCGCCTGTCACGTCGTCTCCGACGGCGGCACCCGTCCGTTCCGTGCCCACATGCGCGACCCCGGGTTCAACCACCTGCAGTCCGTACCGATCCAGTGCGAGG
>CAZLJN010000027.1:0-14506 GCA_964559815.1 uncultured Propionibacteriaceae bacterium | reverse complement strand
CCGGGTGAGCGAGGCTGCTATGGAGGACCGCAAGAAGGAGGGCTACTTCTGATGACCGACCTGCTGAGGTTCGCCACCGCTGGCAGCGTGGACGACGGCAAGAGCACCCTGATCGGCCGGCTGCTGTACGACTCGAAGGCCATCTTCGTCGACCAGTACGAGGCGGTCGAGCGGGTGAGCACGTCCCGTGGCGACGACTACGTCGACCTGGCGCTGCTCACCGACGGCCTGCGGGCCGAGCGGGAGCAGGGGATCACGATCGACGTCGCCTACCGCTACTTCGCCACCCCGAAGCGGAAGTTCATCATCGCCGACACCCCCGGTCACCCGCAGTACACGCGGAACATGGTCACCGGGGCGTCCACCGCGGACGCGGCGCTGATCCTGGTCGACGCCCGCAAGGGGCTGACCGAGCAGAGCCGGCGGCACTCGTTCCTGGCCACGCTGCTGGGCGTGAGGCACCTGGTGGTGTGCATCAACAAGATGGACCTCGTCGACTACTCGGAGGAGGTCTACAACCGGATCGTCGACGAGTTCACCGACTTCGCGAGCCGGCTGAAGGTGGGGGACCTGGCGTTCGTCCCGATCTCGGCGCTGGTCGGCGACAACGTGGTGAAGCGCAGCGAGCGGACGCCGTGGTACGACGGGCCGGCGCTGTTGTACCACCTGGAGCACCTGCACGTGGCCAGCGATCGGAACCTCACCGACGTCCGCTTCCCCGTCCAGTACGTGATCCGTCCGCAGTCGGCGAAGGCGCGGGACTACCGCGGCTACGCGGGCACGGTGGCCAGCGGGGTGATCAAGGTCGGCGACCCGGTGATGGCGCTGCCGAGCGGCTTCACCACCACGGTGAGCGGCATCGACACGCCGACCGGTCCGGTGGACGAGGCGTTCCCGCCGATGTCGGTGGTGCTGCGGCTGGCGGAGGAGATCGACATCAGCCGCGGCGACCTGCTGGTCCGGCCGAACAACCAGCCGGAGCCGCGGCAGGACCTCGACCTGCGGGTGTGCTGGATGGACGAGAGCTCCGCGCTGACCCCGGGTCGCACGCTGGCGGTCAAGCACACCACGGTGTGGGCGCGGGCGAAGGTGCGCGAGGTCCTGTACCGGGTGGACATCAACACGCTGCACCGCGACGAGAGCGCTACCGGGCTCGAGCTGAACGAGATCGGCCGGGTGCGGCTGCGCTGCTCGCGGCCGCTGTTCATGGACGACTACGAGGAGAACCGGACCACCGGCGCGGTGATCCTCGTCGACGAGGCGACCAACCGGACGGTGGGCGCCGGGTTCCTGGCCTGAATGCAGCGCGGTGAGCCGCCCCCTGAGGAGGCCGCGATGCACGAGCGGCCGTCACGAAGGGCAGGATCGTCGGCCGGGCCGGACGTGCGGACTACGCGTCGGTGACGGGATCCAGGGTCGCGTAGCCGAGGGCGGTGGCGGCGGCGAGCATGGCGGCGTCGTGGCTGACGACCGTGGCGTCCAGGCCCGCGGCGATCACCGAGCCCAGATGAATCGCGTCCAGCGTCTTCACCTGCGGCTCGATCGCTTCGGCGGCAGCCAGGACGCCGTCGGTGACCGGCACGAGGCGGAGCACGTCGAGCACCTCGTCGCGACGGCTCACCGGAAGCCCCTCGCGTCGGAGTACGCGGGTGAGTTCCGTGCGGAGAATCCGCGAGGAGACCGCCTGGTGCTCGTCGTCGGCGGTCACCTGATCGATCCACGCTGCCGCGGAGGGCGAGTGGCCGAGCAGGGCCCTGAGCGCAACCGAGGTGTCGAGATAGAAGATCGTCATCGATCGCGCTCGTCCGAGAGCAGTTCCTCGATGGAGGACGCGGTGCGCAACTCGTGGCGGGGGAGCGCCGCCAGTTGCGACCCACCCCGGCGCTTGCGCGGCAACAGTTCGACCTCGGGCGATCGCGGGACGATCCGGGCGATCTCGCGGTGGTGACGGGTGACCCGGTACACCTCACCGGCCTCGACCTCCGCGAGCATCGCGGTCGGGTTCTGACGCAGTTCGCCCACCGTGATCGTCTTCATGAGCCGAGTCTAGCTGAATATCTACTTGTATCTACGCGCGAGGGGCGGCGCCCGGAGCGCTGGAATACCCGAAGGGCTAGACTAGTTGAGTCTGGTGAACTCAACTTTGCTTCCTGAGGAGAACAAGGCCTACATGGATACCGAGAAGCTGACCTCCCGGAGCCGGGACGCCGTGTCGGCGGCCGTCCGCACGGCGCTCACCAACGGCAACCCCAGCGCGGAGCCGGTGCACCTGCTGCACGCCCTGCTGCTGGTGCCGAACAACACCGTCGCGCCGCTGCTGACCGCCGTGGGCGTCGACCCCAACGTGGTGGACGCCGCCGCCCGCGGCGCGATCACGAAGCTGCCGTCCGCCCAGGGATCGTCGGTGAGCCAGCCGTCGATGTCCGGCGGGCTGGCCCGGGTGCTGGCCGACGCCGAGACGCGCGCGCAGCAGCTGGGCGACGCGTACGTGGCCACCGAGCACCTGCTGCTGGGGCTGTCCGCCGTCCAGACCGATGCGAAGAAGATCCTCAACGACCTGGGCGCGACCACCGAGAAGCTGGCCAAGGCGTTCGCCGAGGCCCGGGGCGACAAGCGGGTGACCTCGCCCGAGGACGAGGGTGCCGAGTCGGCGCTGGACAAGTACTCGGTCGACCTGACCGCGCGCGCCCGCGAGGGCAAGCTCGACCCGGTGATCGGCCGGGACGCCGAGATCCGTCGGGTGGTGCAGGTGCTCGCCCGGCGGACGAAGAACAACCCGGTGCTGATCGGCGAGCCCGGCGTCGGCAAGACCGCCGTGGTGGAGGGCCTCGCACAGCGGGTGGTGGCCGGCGACGTGCCGGACTCGCTGCGGGACCGCCGCGTGGTCTCGCTGGACCTGGCCTCGATGGTGGCCGGGGCCAAGTATCGCGGTGAGTTCGAGGAGCGGCTGAAGGCCGTCCTGAACGAGATCCGCGACGCCGAGGGCAAGATCATCACCTTCATCGACGAGCTGCACACCGTGGTGGGCGCCGGCGCGACCGGGGACTCGTCCATGGACGCGGGCAACATGCTCAAGCCGATGCTGGCCCGTGGCGAGTTGCGGATGATCGGCGCCACCACGCTGGACGAGTACCGCGAGCGGATCGAGAAGGATCCCGCGCTGGAGCGCCGGTTCCAGCAGGTGTTCGTCGGGGAGCCCTCCGTGGAGGACACGATCGCGATCCTGCGCGGCCTGCGGCAGCGGTACGAGGCGCACCACAAGGTGCGGATCACCGACTCCGCACTGGTCGCCGCGGCCACGCTCTCGAACCGGTACATCACGTCGCGGCAGCTGCCGGACAAGGCGATCGACCTGATCGACGAGGCCGCGTCCCGGCTGCGGATGGAGATCGACTCCTCGCCGGAGGAGATCGACATGCTGCGCCGCGACATCGACAAGATGACCATGCAGGCCTTCGCGCTGGAGAAGGAATCCGATGCCGGCTCCCAGGAGCGGTACGCCCGGCTGGCCGCGGAGTTGGCCGACGCCAAGGAGGAGCTGCGTGGCCTGGAGGCGCGGTGGGAGGCGGAGAAGTCCGGCCTGAACCGGGTCGGCGAGATCGCCGAGAAGATCGACGCGCTGCGGATCGACGCCGAACGCGCTCAACGCGAAGGCGACCTGACCAAGGCCTCAGAGATCCTCTATGGCGAGATCCCCACCCTGGAAGCCGAACTGGCGCGGGCGTCCCAAGCTGAGGTGCAAGTGGCGCCGATGGTCAGCGAGGAGGTCTCGGCCACCGACATCGCCGAAGTGGTCTCGGCCTGGACCGGGATCCCGGTCGGGAAGATGCTCGCCGGCGAGAGCGAGAAGCTGCTCACCATGGAGGACCGGTTGGGCGAGCGACTGATCGGCCAGCGGGCGGCCGTCCGTGCCGTCGCCGACGCCGTGCGGCGTTCGCGGGCCGGTATCTCCGACCCGAACCGGCCCACCGGCTCGTTCCTGTTCCTGGGGCCGACCGGTGTGGGCAAGACCGAGTTGGCCAAGTCGTTGGCCGACTTCCTCTTCGACGACGAGCGCGCCATGGTGCGCATCGACATGAGCGAGTACGGCGAGAAGCACACCGTCTCGCGCCTGGTCGGCGCCCCTCCCGGCTACATCGGCTACGAGGAGGGTGGTCAGCTCACCGAGGCGGTGCGGCGGCGCCCCTACTCGGTGGTGCTGCTGGACGAGGTGGAGAAGGCCCACGCCGACGTGTTCAACATCCTGCTGCAGGTGTTGGACGACGGCCGCCTCACCGACGGCCAAGGCCGGGTGGTCGACTTCCGAAACACCATCTTGATCCTGACCTCGAACCTGGGTTCGCAGTTCATGGCCGATCAGACGCTGAATGCCGACACCAAGAGTCAGGCCGTGATGAACGTGGTTCGGCAGGCCTTCAAGCCGGAGTTCCTGAACCGGCTGGACGAGATCGTCATGTTCGACCCACTCACCACCGAGGATCTGTCGCGGATCGTCGACATTCAGCTGCAACGGCTGAACGCCCGACTGGCCGACCGTCGGATCGTCATCGAGGCAACCCAGCCCGCGAAGGACTGGTTGGCGTTGACCGGCTTCGACCCGGTCTACGGCGCTCGTCCGTTGAAGCGGCTGGTGCAGACCACGATCGAGGATCAACTCGCCCGGCGGATGCTGTCCGGTGAACTCAGCGACGGCGACACCGTCCGCTTCGATGTGAATCTCGACGGCAGTGGTCTGACGCTGGTCTGAGATCGATCGTGCGCAACGCCAGGTTCCAGGCCTGGCGTTGAAGAATCGACACGCGGAGTGACTGCGCGACTTGCGTTCCTACTATTCCTACCGCTGCAATAGGAGAAGTGGGTAATGAGGGAGTGGGCGTGCGCAACAAATACTTTCGGGTGATGGCCGCTGCGGTGGGGACGGTGGCGGTGGCCATCTCGGGCCTGACTGGATGTGCTGGGGGCATCCAGTCAGGCCCGGGGGCCGCTACGCCGGTGAAGCTGGGTTACTTCCCGAACCTGACCCACGCACCTGCGCTGGTGGGGGTCGCCAAGGGCTACTTCGCCCAACAGCTCGGCGCCGCAGGCTCACTGGAGACGGTCACCTTCAACGCCGGTCCGGCGGCCATCGAAGCCCTCAACGCCGGCTCGGTGGACATCGCTTTCGTCGGGCCGAACCCCACCATCACCGGGTATGCCCAGTCCAAGGGTCAGGCGCTGCGGGTGATCGCCGGTGCGGCAGCCAACGGCGCCTCCCTCGTTGTCTCCCCGGACATCACCTCGCCTGAGCAGTTGATCGGAAAGAAGCTGGCCAGCCCGCAACTGGGTAACACCCAGGACGTCGCGCTGCGCTACTGGTTGAAGGATCAGGGCCTGAGCGCGGACACCGAAGGCGGCGGCCAGGTCAGCGTCCTGCCGCAGTCCAACGCGACCGCCCTGCAGTCCTTCTCCGCCGGCGAGATCGCCGGCGCCTGGGTGCCCGAGCCCTGGGCGTCCCGGTTGGTCCTCGAAGGGGGCGGCCATGTCCTGGTCGATGAGGCCGACCTGTGGCCCCACAAGCAATTCGTCGTGACCAATGTGATTGTGCGCACGCAGTTCCAGGCTGAGCATCCCGAACTGGTCAAGAAGGTGCTGGCCGGGCTGCTGGACTCCCTGGACTACATCCAGGCCAACCCCGAGGACGCCAAGAAGGTCGTCAACTCCTCCATCAAGGACCTCACCGGCAGTGACATGAACACCCCCGTCATGGACAGTGCCTGGCAGAACGTGACCTTCACCTATGACCCGCTCGCCGGCACCCTGCGCACCGGGGCCGATCATGCGGTGGCCGTCGGCCTCCTGGAGCAGCCGGATCTGTCCGGGCTGTACGCGCTCGACACGCTGAACTCGCTGCTGACCGAGCGTGGCAAGCCTGCGGTGAGCGACCAATGAGCACGCCGTCCCTGACCGGCACCGGCGTCACCAAGTCGTTCACCGACACCGCGCGTCCGGTCGTCGCCCTCAGTGAGGTGAATCTGGAGGTCGCCGACGGAGAGTTCGTGTGCCTGCTGGGACGATCCGGCTGCGGCAAGAGCACGTTGCTGTCGATGATCGCAGGGCTGGCCCACCCCAGCGCCGGACGCATCGATACCCACGGCAACCGCGTCGGCATGATGTTCCAGGACGCCAACCTGTTCCCGTGGCTGACCGTGCGCGGCAACATCGAACTGGCGCTGCGCCTCTCGGGAGTGCCCAGGACGGAATGGCCGACTCGGGTCGCCGAATTGCTGGAGATGGTGCAGCTCCCGCAGGCGGCGGATCAACGTCCGCATCAGCTCTCGGGTGGGATGCGGCAGCGCGTCGCGCTGGCCCGCGCCCTCGCCCAGGACTGCCGCATCCTGCTCATGGACGAACCGTTCGCCGCGTTGGACGCGCTCACCCGTGATGCGCTGCACGAAGAGGTCGAACGGGTCTGGGCCGAGCGGGGCATCACGGTGATCTTCGTCACCCACAATGTGCGCGAAGCCGCTCGGCTCAGCGACCGCGTGGTGGTGATGAGTCCGTCGCCGGGACGCATCGTCGACCAGGTCGAGATCGATCTGCCGCGTCCCCGACGCATGGAGGACGCCGCTGTGGCCGAGCAGTCCGGACGGCTGCGCGCGCTGATGGATCACCACGACCACATCCACGCCACCGTGGCGGCGGCATCATGACCGAACTCACCGCCACTGTGACCGATACCCAGCGCTACCGGTCGCGGTCCCGGCGGCTGTGGGATCGGGCCTGGCCGGGATTGCTCGCGCTGGTGCTGGTGATCGGCGCCTGGCAGTTGCTGTACTGGTCGGGCTGGAAGCCGGACTATGTGTTGCCGTCGCCGGCCGAGGTCGGAGCCGACCTGATCGGCTTCTTCGGCACCGCCAAGTTTTGGCTGGCGCTGGGCAATACCCTCACCCGCGCAGTGATCGGATTCGGGCTGGCGCTGCTGATCGGCACGGCGATGGGGGTCGCGGTATCGGCGTCCAGGGTGCTGCGTGCCGCCATCGGATCGGCCCTCACCGGGCTGCAGACCATGCCGTCGATCGCCTGGTTCCCCTTTGCGATCCTGATCTTCGGGCTCGGCGAGCAGGCCATCACCTTCGTCGTGGTGTTGGGCGCGGCTCCGTCCATCGCCAACGGTCTGATCGCGGGAATCGATGAGGTGCCACCACCTCTGCTGCGCACAGCGAAGGTCCTCGGAGCCCGCGGCGCGACCCTGTACCGCCACGTGATCCTGCCGTCGGCACTGCCCACATATGTGGCCGGGCTGAAACAGGGCTGGGCCTTCGCGTGGCGATCACTGATGGCCGGCGAACTGCTGGTGATCATCGCCAGCAAGCCATCGATGGGGGTGCAGCTCCAGTACTTCCGGGAGTTCGCGAACGCATCATCGCTGATCGCCACCATGGTCGTCGTTCTCGCCTTGGGGATGGTCTTCGACGCGCTGTTCAGCGCGCTCGCCGAGAACGTGCGTAATGCTCGGGGGCTGAGCGCAACTAGGCTGTGACGGACCGGTCCAGGGAGGGTGAATGCAGATCACAGCGCGATCCGACTACGCGATCCGGGCGGCCGTGGAGCTGGCCGTCGATCCGGAGCGGGCCCGGTCTGCCAGCGATCTGGCCCGTGCCCAGGACCTCCCGGGCAAGTTCCTGGAGGCGATTCTTCGAGACCTCACTCGGGCTGGCCTGGTGGCCTCACAGCGTGGATCCTCCGGCGGGTACCGGCTGGCCCGGCCCGCCGCCGACATCAGTCTGGCCGAGATCATGCGCGCCGTGGACGGGCCGCTGGCGGCGGTGCGCGGCGTTCCGCCCGAAGCGGTGAGCTACGCCGGGCCGGCCGAAGCCTTGACTCGCGTGTGGGTCGCCGTCCGCGCGGCGGTACGCACCGTGTTGGAGGACACCACCTTGGCCGACCTCGCGGCCGGAGACCTCCCCGCTTCGGTGCGCAGTCTCATCGCCGACGACGAGGCGTGGCGCCGCCGCTGACCTCGATCGACCGACTAGTCCTATCGGTTAGGTAGGCTGCACCGTGCGTGGCCGACACATTCTGGTGGCCAACCTCGAACCGTCGAAGATGGGTGAGACCGCTGGACTGGGGAATCGCGTTCGCAGGCCTGCTGGTGGGCATCGTCGTGGGACTCACCGGCATGGGCGGCGGTGCCCTGATGACTCCGATGCTCGTCTTCTTCTTCCGCATCGATCCACTCACCGCCATCTCCAGCGATGTCGTCACCAGCCTGTTCATGAAACCGGCCGGTGCGGTCGTCCACATCGTGCGCAAGACCGCGAACCTGCAGCTGGTGAAGTGGTTGGCCATCGGCTCTGTCCCGGCCGCGTTCTCCGGAGCGATGATCATCGACCAGCTGAAGATTCTGGAGGGCTTCAACGACATCCTGCTGAAGATGCTCGGCGTGGCCCTACTGCTGGCGACGGCCGGGCTGGTGATGCGAGCGTGGATGCAGATGACCCAGCGTCGGCTCCCCTGGGGCGAAGGCCCGGCGCCGATGGTCAGCGCCGAGGTCGTCGTGCGTCCGGTCGCCACCATCCTCATCGGAGCCGTCGGTGGCCTCATGGTCGGCCTCACCTCGGTGGGTGCCGGCTCACTGATCCTGATCCTGCTGCTGGCGGTCTATCCCCAGCTCAAGCCATCCCAACTCGTCGGAACCGATCTGGTTCAGGCGGTGCCGCTGGTGGCCTCGGCCGCCTTGGGGCACCTGCTGTTCGGAGCCGTCTCCTTCAGTGTGACCGGGGCCCTGCTGATCGGTGCCATCCCTGGTGCCTTCATCGGCGCCCAAATATCCTCACGCGCCCCTGGTGGGATCATCCGCCGGGTGTTGGCGGTGCTCCTACTCGCCTCAGGTCTGAAATTGATCGGCGCCTCGACCCCGGTCGTGCTGGCGGTCACGGTGGCGGCGATGATCGCCGGACCAATACTGTGGATCTACCTGCGTCGGCGTTGGAGCCCCACCGAGGCCGCGCAGCGACGACGTGAAGCCGAGCAGGAGGTCGACGGTGAGCCCTGACACCATCGACTGGGTATCCCTGGGACGTCTTCCTCACCTGGTCCTGAGTGACGATGACGTCGATCAGATCGCGTTGATGCAGTTCGGCCTGCTGCCGGCACGGCTTCAATTCCAGCCCGAGGTCGATCTGTCGTCCGAGCGAATCGTGCTGCAGGATCGCACATCCACCCCGCTGGCGCTGGCCGTCGAGGCGGGCGGGCACTGGCAGGTGGAGATGCTGCGTCCGGTGCCGCACCTGGAGCCGTGGCCCCCGCACTGGGACGGTGCCGTGCTGATCGTCGACGGACCGCCCGCTACTGAGACCTCGCCGCCGAGCGAGCCCGTCCTGTGGGTGGTGCCCGGTCCTGCCGATGCCATCGGACGGCGCCTCCTGGCGCGCACCCGTGCCGCAGCCCGCCCAGAAGATGTGGTGCGGCGACTGCCGCAGCCGCGTGGTGGCGGCCTGCTGGTCGGTGTCGACATCCCTACCCCCGATGCGGTCGCTGCGCAGCTCACCGGACGTCGGGCCGCCCACGTCGGTGACGGGGGAGCTGCCGGGACCGATGCCGGGGGCACCGTGGTCTTCTTCACCGGCCTGTCCGGATCGGGCAAATCCACCGTTGCCAATGCGCTGGTCGCCGCATTGGCCGGCCACACCGAGCGTCCGCTCACGCTGCTGGATGGCGACGAAGTGCGCCAGATGCTGTCCTCTGAACTCGGATTTGACCAGGCCGGACGGGCGCTCAACATTCGGCGCATCTCCTGGGTGGCCGCTTTGGCGGCCCGGCACGGAGGCATCGCCGTGGCGGCACCGATCGCACCGTTCGCGGCCGGACGTGCGGAGGCCCGACGGATGGCCAGCGACGTCGGCGACTTCCTGCTCGTCTGGATCTCCACCGACCTGGCAACCTGTGAACGGCGTGACAGCAAAGGGCTCTATGCTCGGGCGCGGGCCGGTCAGGTGGCCGATTTCACCGGAATCAGTTCGCCGTACGAGGCCCCTGACGATGCGGATCTGGTGATCGACGCGGGCACGGTATCGGTGGAACAAGCGGTGGAGCTGATCGTGGGTGAACTGCGAGCACGCGGACGTCTGGAGAGTGCGAAGGAGGCGGCGTGGCGAACGCGCTGAGCCAGTTACGGGCATTGGAAGCAGAGAGCATCCACATCATTCGAGAGGTCGCCGCTGAGATGCAGCGGCCCTGCTTGCTGTTCTCTGGAGGCAAGGACTCGGTGGTGATGAGCGTGCTGGCACGTAAGGCGTTCGCGCCGGCCCGGATCCCGTTCCCGTTCATGCACGTCGACACCGGGCTGAATTTTCCCGAGGTGATCGCCTTCCGTGATCGTCGAGTGGCCGAACTCGAGGTCGAGTTGCTGATCGCGTCGGTCCCCGACGCCATGCAGCGCGGCCTGGTGCGTGAGGAGCCGAACGGTTCCCGGAACCGGATCCAATCACCGGTGCTGCTGGAGGCCTGCGAGATGCACAAGCTCGATGCTCTGTTCGGCGGTGCCCGCCGTGACGAGGAGAAAGCCCGGGCCAAGGAGAGGGTGTTCTCCTTCCGCGACGAGTTCGGACAATGGGACCCGAAGAACCAGCGTCCGGAACTGTGGAATCTGTACAACGGGCGAGTCTTCGCCGGTGAGAGCATCCGGGTGTTCCCGTTGTCGAACTGGACCGAGTTGGACACCTGGCTCTACATCGAGGCCGAGAACATCGAACTGCCTGATCTCTACTACGCCAGCGAGCGTGAGGTCGTCGAGCGTGACGGCATGCTGTACGCGGTCAACGAGTTCGTCCCGCTGCGCGAGGGTGAGGTGAGCAGCCGACGACGAGTGCGTTACCGCACCATGGGCGACGCCAATCTGACGGCCGCGGTGGAGTCCGACGCCGACACGGTGGCCAAGGTGGTCGCTGAGATCGCCGCCGCCCGGCTGACCGAGCGTGGTGCGACTCGCGGGGACGACAAGGTGAGCGAAGCTGCGATGGAAGATCGCAAGAAGGAGGGCTACTTCTGATGCGCGACCTTTTGCGATTCGCCACAGCCGGCAGCGTCGACGACGGCAAGAGCACCCTGATCGGGCGCCTGCTGTACGACTCGAAGTCGATCTTCGTCGACCAGTACGACGCCGTGGAGCGGGCCAGTCAACGCCGCGGCGACGACTACGTCGACCTGGCCCTGCTCACCGACGGGCTGCGCGCCGAGCGCGAACAGGGGATCACCATCGATGTGGCCTACCGCTATTTCGCCACCCCGGCGCGGAAGTTCATCATCGCCGACACCCCGGGGCATGTTCAATACACCCGCAACATGGTCACCGGAGCATCGACGGCCGATGCCGCGCTGATCCTGATCGATGCCCGCAAGGGCGTGCTCGAGCAGAGTCGGCGGCACTCGCTGCTGGCCTCCCTGCTGGGCGTGCGGCACCTGGTGGTGTGCGTCAACAAGATGGATCTGGTCGACTACTCCGAGCAGACCTTCAGCGACATCGTTGAGGAGTTCAGCGGGTTCGCCGGACGCCTGTCGGGGGTGGAGATCGAGTTCATCCCGATCTCGGCGCTGGTTGGTGACAATGTGGTCAGTCGCAGCGCGGCGATGCCGTGGTACGACGGCCCGACGCTGCTTTACCACCTGGAACACCTGCACATCGCCGGCGATCGCAACCTCATCGACGTCCGGTTCCCGGTGCAATACGTGATCCGGCCGCAATCTGCCCAGCATCGCGACTTCCGGGGCTACGCCGGAACGGTGGCCGGGGGCGTGCTGCGTCCCGGCGACCCGGTGTTGGCGCTGCCCAGCGGCATGACCTCGACCATCCTCGACATCTCCTCGCCGGCCGGCCCGGTCGAGGAGGCCTTCCCGCCGATGTCGGTGGTGATCCGGCTGGCCGATGAGATCGACCTGAGCCGAGGCGACATGCTGGTTCGACCGAACAACGCACCGACGCCCACCCAGGATCTTGATCTGGGGATCTGTTGGATGGACGAGACCAGCGCCCTGAGCGCCGGACGGATGCTGGCGGTCAAACACACCACCACCTGGGCTCGGGCGAAGGTGCAGGAGGTCATTTACCGCATGGATATCAATACGCTGCGCCGCGACGAGACGGTCAATGAGCTGGCCCTCAACGAGATCGGACGGGTTCGGCTGCGCACGGCGAAGCCGCTGGTGGCCGACCAATACCGCAACAACCGCACGACGGGCGCGGTCATCCTGGTCGACGAAGCGACGAATCGGACGGTCGGCGCGGGGTTCATCCGATGAGTGGGCTGGAGGAGGTGCAGCCCCTCGGCCCGCACGCCCGGCTGTTCCACATCGGGCCGTACAAGACCGGAACCTCGGCGGTGCAGTCGGTGGCTGCCGCGCAGCGAGAGGTGTTGCTCGAACACGGGGTGCGCTACCCGGGCCGCGCCAAGAACCACCGCACCGAGATCAACGCCTTCACCGGCCGGGGCGGCGGCTGGACCGGTGCCAACGGGGTGCCGGTCAGCGCGCCGCCACCGATGAAGCGCTGGCGCCAGCTGAAGAAGGAGATCGACGCCGAGGCGGGCCGCCGGGTCTGGTTCGGGCATGAGAATGTCGCCGCCTGCGACGAGGAGCAGGCCGCTCGCTGGGTCGACGAGCTCGGCCCCGACCTTCAGGTCGTCATCACCTTGCGCGCGTTTTCGCGCATGCTCACCTCTCTGTGGCAGGAGTCGCTCAAACGCAACGCCGGCCGCAGCCCATTGGAGTCATGGCTGCGTAACCGGCAGCGGCTGGACTCCGGCGACATGCTGCATGACCCGGCCAGGATCGTCAGCCGCTGGGCCCAGGCAGCCGGAGCGCAGCGCGTGACCGTGGTGGCGCTCGACCCACGCGACCGGGCCTTCCTTTACCACGCGTTCGAGCGGCTGCTCGACCTTCCCGACGACCTCCTCGCCGCCGCAGCCGCCGGTGCCACGGAGAACAGGTCGCTCACCGTTCCGGAGGCCGAGTACCTGCGCAGGCTCAACGTCCTCACCCGCGATTCCGGCATGGAATGGAAGAACCACGAGTGGCTGGTCTACTTCGGCACTGTCGGACGGCTGCTGCGGCGCCAACCTGGACCGGACGAGCCCCGGCTGGGGCTTCCCGATTGGGCTCTCGAGCTGGCTGCGGCCGAGGAACGCCGGATCGTGGAGACGATCGAGGCGTCGGGGGTCACCGTCATCGGTGATCTGAGCAATCTCATCGCGCCACCGCCGAGCGCCGCGTACGTCAACCCGTCCGACATCACCGAGATCCCGATGGACCTGGCCACGGAAGCGCTCATCGGTGCGCTCGGGGCGGCGACCGGACGTAACAACAGCTTCGAGCGCGGCTCGGGCGCGTTCCGGCGCAAGCTGGCCAGCGATCTGCGGGTGAACCTGCCGCGCTCCGCGCGCGAAGTCGGACGTCGCGCGCTGGATGTGCGCCTGGGAAGGGAACGGTCCTGACCGCTGCGGTCACCGGTTGCGGTGATGCGACGCGGATGTGGCCGCGGTCAGCGTGAAGCTGGCGGCCAGGCGCTCGGGACGATCGCGCAGCCGCCATTCGCCGCTGCCCTCGTCGTAGGTCATCAGCCCCGGGAACGGCTCCCAGGGGACGCTGTCGTGCTCGGTCAGGCTGGTCAGCTGCAGGCCGGCGTCCATCACGGCGGTGACGATCTCGCCCAGGCCGTGATTCCATTCCACGCTGCGTGGTGAACCGACCGGGTCCTGGCCGGCGTAGGTGGTGGTGTCGTGCCATTCGGTCCAGCGGGCCTGTTCGAAGTAGGGCAGTTCGAGAGCGACGGTCGACTCCCCGCTGCCGGTGATCGTCGGTTGCTGGTCTCGATCGATGGGGTCGGGTCCGAGTTCGACCAGGAGCAGCGCGTTCAGGAGGGGATGGCCGTCGCGGATGAACAGCCGTCCACCCGGACGCAGGAGTGCCGCCACGGTCTCGGCCCAGCGCTGGACGCTGGGCAGCCAGCAGATCGCGCCGATGCCGGTGTAGACCACATCGAACTGTCGGCCCAGTGCCGCGGGTGCGGAGTACACGTCGGCCTCGACGTAGTCGATGGGCACCCCGGCGGCCTCGGCCAGGCGGCGCGCCTCGGCGAGCGAGACCGGCGACAGGTCCACCCCGGTGACGCTGGCCGCGCCCAGTCGGGCCAGGCTGAGGGTGTCGGTGCCGATGTGGCACTGCAGGTGCACCACGTCCAGGCCGTCGAGGCGGCCCAGCCGGGGTAGATCGAAGCGCACGGTGTCGGACAACGCGGCTGGATCGGCGAGGAGCCGCTCGCTGCCGTAGTTGCGGGCGTGGATCGGGGCGCGTGAGTCCCAGTTGGCCCGGTTGATGTCGCGGTAGTCCTCACTCATGCGCTCGACTTTAGCCAGCGACGATGGATTCCAACGTCGCCACGGAGCCGCGGTGGGCGGCGGCGAGGGCAGTCAGGTAGGCGCCGCTGAGGTCATCGGCGGCGCCGAGTTGCCCGCCGGCCAACTCGGCGTGGGAG
>CAZLJN010000026.1:0-14538 GCA_964559815.1 uncultured Propionibacteriaceae bacterium | reverse complement strand
AATGTAAGGCGTTGGGAGACCCTGAAAAAGACCTGGGACAAAAATGACTTTTTCGTCAGGCGCAACAAAGAGGAGACCATGGACCGCTGGACCGAGATCGAACTGTTCGTGCAGGTGGCCGAGACCGGCTGGAAGTATGGCGTGTTCGTGTTGTGGGTGGCCGCTGAGTTGAGCATTCTGCCGGCCTCCTGTCGGGTGTTCCTGGAGCTGCGCGACTCGACGTCGGGCCGCGTGGGGTTCGTCCATGAAGGTGCGGAGGTCTCGCCGGTCGAGGTCGAGACCATCTCTCGGCAGCAGGCGCAGGCCTGGGCGCGTCGGCTCTCGCCGGTCACCGATCTGGCCGCCCGCAGCGAAGACGCTTCGGACGTCCCGCGCGCGGTGAACCTGCTGGCGCTGCCGGGCTTCGAGTCGGCGTTCGGTGCCCCGGCCGTGATCGAGCGCTGGCAGGCCAACCGGTCGATCGTCGTCGGCCCGCTGGCCCCGCAGCCGGTGGTCGGCCGGGCCGGCAACCTGCGCGCGGTGATCGGGCAGAGTGCGCAGGGTCCGCACAGTCTGGACCTGCGCACGGACGGCCCGCACGCCTTGGTCGGCGGCACGACCGGGTCAGGCAAGTCGGAGCTGCTGCAGACCTGGATTCTGGCGATGGCGGCCAATCACAGTCCCCAGCGCCTCAACTTCCTGCTGGTCGATTACAAGGGCGGCTCGGCCTTCGCCGACTGCAACAATCTGCCGCACACCGTGGGCCTGGTCACCGACCTGAACAAGAACGGCGTGCGGCGTGCCCTCACCTCACTGGCGGCCGAGCTGCATTATCGCGAGCGGCTGATCACCGAGGAGCATCGCTGCAAGGATCTGCCGACGATGGAGAAGAAGTTCCCGGCGCTGGCCCCGCCCAGCCTGGTGATCGTCGTCGACGAGTTCGCCGCCCTGGTCCATGAGGTGCCGGAGTTCATCGACGGCGTGGTCAATGTCGCTCAGCGTGGCCGCTCGCTCGGCCTGCACATGATCTTGGCCACCCAGCAGCCGTCCGGGGTCATCAAGGGCCCGCTGCGGGCCAACACCAACCTCCGGCTGGCCCTGCGCGTGGCCGACGTGGACGACTCCCAGGACATCCTCGGCTCGCCCCAGGCGGCCTATTTCGACCAGGACACTCCTGGTCGGGCGGTCTCCAAGACCGGTCCGGGACGAATGGTGCCTTTCCAAACCGGCTATGTCGGCGGGCACAGCGCCGACGGGCCGCAGCGAGCCGAGCTGCTGGTGCGGGAACTGAAGTTCGGTGCTGGTCCGGCGTGGGAGGTGCCCGCCAGTGCGGAGGAGCACCCCATCGATCGCGGGCCGACCGACATCTCGCGCATCGTCTCGGCGGTCAACGAGGCTCGCGCCGCGGCCGAGCTGCCGATGCCGCGCAAGCCCTGGTTGCCGGACCTGTCCACCCACTACGACCTTTCGGTGGACGTAGCGACCCGCCGCAGCGACACCGAGTTGGTCTTCGGCATCCTGGACGATCCGGCGCACCAGCGGCAGATCCCGGTGGCCTTCCGTCCGGACGTCGAGGGCAACCTGATGATCTATGGCGCCTCCGGTTCGGGCAAGACCACCTTGCTGCGGACCCTCGCTGTGGCCGCGGGCTTCACCGTCCGCGGCGGCCCCTGCCATGTCTACGGTCTGGATTTCGCTTCCCGTGGCCTGGAGATGCTTGAGGGTCTCCCGCACGTGGGCAGTGTGGTGAACGGATCCGACGATGAGCGGGTCGCTCGCTTGCTGAACTGGTTGCGTGACGAGGTGGCCCGGCGCTCCGCCGAGTTCGGGCGGGTCACCGCGTCCAACATCACCGAGTACCGGCGGCTGGCGCAGAAGCCTGCCGAACCCCGGATCGTCGTGCTGATCGACGGGTTGACGGCCTTCCGCTCGGCCTACGAGTCGATCGCCAAGACGAAGTACTGGGACCTGTTGGGCGAGATTGCCGGCCAGGGACGTGCGGTCGGCATCCATTTTGTGATGGCTTCCGACCAGCGCAGCGGTCTGACCTCGGCATTGGCGGCCAGCGTGCAGCGCAAGATCGTGATGCGGATGGCCGACCCCGACGAGTATGGAATCCTCGGCGTCCCCACCAGCATCCTCACGCCGAACAGCCCCCCGGGGCGCTGCATCGTCGACGACGCGGAGGCGCAGGTCGCGGTGCTGGGAAGTGCCAGCGATGCGCGCTCGCAGGCCGCCGCGCTGGCGCAGTTCGCCGCCGCGATGCGCAACACCGCGGTCGTCCCCGCGGCGCCGATCAAGCGGCTGCCGGCGGAGGTGCGCCGCAGTGAACTGCCGACCGAGCCGGGGCTGATCACTCTGGGCATGGTGTCGGAGGACTTCGCCGCCGCAACAGTGCGGCCCTCGGGCACGTTCCTGGTCTCCGGGTCGGCCGGAGGCGGGCGAACCCAGACCATGTTGTTGCTGGCTCAGGAACTGCGGCGCCTCGGGATGCCGATCCATCTCCTCACTGATCGACGTGGAGAACTCACCGCCAGCGACGGTTGGGCGTCGATGGCGGTGGGCGGAGACAATGTCGCCGACGCGATCGCCGAACTGACCGAGGTCTTGGCTGCTGCGGCCGAACGCGGTCAGCCCCACGCGGTCTTCATCGAGGGCATGGGGGAGCTCGGCACCACTGCGGCCGAACGTAAGCTCGGCGGACTGGTGGGCGCGGCCGTGGGTGGCGACCATTTCGTGGTTGCCGAGGGTGAATCGAACTCCTTGGGTCAGGCCTATGACGCGATGAAGCGCTTCAAGGCCGGTCGGCGAGGGGTGGTCGTGCAGCCTGATGACGACATGGGGTCGCTGGTGCAAGCCAGCTTCCCGCGCTGTCGCTCCACAGATTTCTGCCCCGGTCGGGGCTTCCTCGTCGAACGAGGACTGCCCCGGCTGATTCAAGTGGCTCGCCTGGGGTGAGTCTGTGGGGAGAACTGTCCTTGCCTGAAAACTGCGGTCAGGTAAAGATAGAGATCAAGCAAAGCAAGTGGGAAAACCGCGATAACCGAAGGGGAATGTAATGGCTATCACTCATGGCATGAATATCCAGGCCGTCCAGAAGCTCTCGACGGACCTGAAGACCGAGGCCGGCAATGTCAACGACATCTGCACTCGCATCGCCAAGATGGTGGACGGGATGACCGAAGACTGGAAGGGCTCGGACGCTGAGCGGTTCGCCTCCGACTGGAACGGCACCTACAAGGTCAGGCTGTTGGACCTGGTCAAGGCGCTGGAAGAGCTGAGCACCAAGGCTGCCACGAACGCCCAGGAGCAGACGGACGCCTCCGGCAAGTGAGCGCGCGCAGGGGGAGGGCGGCAATAGCTGCCCTCCCTCTTGCATGAGGACCACATCAGGACGAAAGGAGGCGGTGAGCCGATGAAAGGGATGAACCTCGAGGCCATGCGTCAAATGGCCCGTAATCTGGGTGCTGAATCCGAAGCGCTCGAGAAATCGGCCGATATGATTAACCGTCTTCTTCATGAGTTGGATTGGGTGGGTGTTGACGCCACCAGCTTCAGCGGTCAATGGGAGGGTGGGCTGCACGCAAAGGTGCGTGATCTGCTCCTCGCGATGCGTGACCTGAACATTCGCCTCGCAAACGACATCGAGCAGCAGGAGCGCGCCAGCAGCGCCGACGGGGGTGGCTCGGAATCTCCCAGTTCTCCGGGCGGTGTCGCCCCACCGATGCCGCCGAGGGCTGCGGGTGAGCCTGAGCACGATCACAAGACGCCCACCGCGGACCCGTACCGGAAGAACAGGGACGAGTGGACGCCGGAGCACGCTGATACCAGCGAGTCTGATCCGCGTCATGCTGATACGAGTGAGTCTGATCCGCGTCACGCTGACGACGACCCGAGCAAGCCGCGTCACGCCGATGTGAGCGAGTCTGACCCGCGTCACGCGGATACCAGTGAGTCTGATCCGCGTCACGCTGACGACGACCCGAGCAAGCCGCGCCACGCTGATACAAGCGAGTCTGATCCTCGTCACGCTGACGACGACCCGCACAATCCGCGTCGCGCCGACGACACCCCGACGAGCGAGCAGGCGGGCCACGACTGGAACGCAGGCAAGTCGGGGGTGAAAACCTTCGGCGACGACGCCCCCAAGCATCTTGCTCCCGACGAGACGGAAGACCGCTCGAAGAGTCCGGATACCTTCGGCGGTCCCGACTATGCCGAGAAGGGGCTCTCGGATGAGAACGATGTCTCTCTCGACGACGTGAAGAACCCGGAGATGAAGCTGGCCGAAGCCGAGGGCGACATCTCGATGTACAAGGAGACCGTGAAGAGCGGCCCGATCGACCTGCCTGCGGGCATGACCGCCAGCGGCGAGGCGTCGCTGGTTGTCGGTGGCGTGGCCGGGGCAGCCTCCGTCGCCCTCAGCAAGGACGGGCTGAGCGCTTCGGCGTCGGCGGAGGCCACCGTCGTCAAGGCGGAAGCGAAGGGCTCGGTCGGCAACGAACACGCGTCACTGACCGGCGTCGCGTCGGCCGAGGTTGGCGTGAAGACCGGCGCCGAAGCGAACCTCGGACCCGACGGCGTCAAGGCCGGCGCGAACTACAACGCCTTCGCCGGCGTCCAGGCCAGCGCGACCGGGCAGGTGGATGTGGCCGGGGTGAAGCCGTCGGTGACCGGACACGTCTATGCCGGAATCGGTGCGCACGGCAATGCCGACGTTGAGCTGAGCGCCAGCCACGTCAAGGCGTCGGTCGATGTCGGTCTGGCCGTGGGCGTGGGTGCCGGCTTGTCGTTCGACGTGGATGTGGACGTCAACGAGATCGGCGAGAACCTCAAGAACGCCTTCCACTTCTAACAGAGGATCATGAAGTCATGACGATCACCATCAACCGAGACATCGTGGATGCCGGCGTGATTCTCCAGGTCGGGGTGCCCGACACCTGGCTGGAGCACGCCACCGATGCCGCTGTGCTCCTGCTCGCCGGAGATCTCGGCCAGCCGGCCGAATCGCTGACGCCGAGCGTCTCCTGGCAGGTGGACGCCGCCTCCGCGGAGCCTGGCCCGGCTTTCGCCGCCGTCCGTGCGCAGTTGCTGTCCTACCCGCAGGCGCAGCTCGTCGCTGAAGAGTCCGGCGAGGCGGACTGGCCCTACCTATCGCTGGTCGTCGCCTTCCGCCACCCGCAGACCAACGCGGCGCAGATTGTGGTCCTGCACGCACAAGCGGTCAACGCAGAGGTGCCCCTGCTGGTGCAAGCGATCGGCACCTGCGGCGGAGCCGCCGGGACGTCGGTGGTGGAGGCGCTGGCCGGCATCGTCCGGTCGACCCTGGTCACTATCGCGCCGGGTGCAGCCACGTCGTAGCCGACCTCATGGGACGATGACGCGGTGCGGATCCTGATCGCGCCCGACTCGTTCAAGGAGTCGATGACCGCCGCGGAGGCAGCGGCGGCGATGGCGCGTGGGGTGGCCCGCGTGCTGCCTGACGCCGAGGTGGTGTTGCGTCCGCTCGCCGACGGCGGCGAAGGAACCCTGGCAGTCTTGGCCGGGCCGTCGGGCGCCGCACTGCACACCGTCGCCACCGTTGACGCCCTGGGCCGTCCGATCATCGCCCGCTTCGGGCTGGCTGGACGAACCGCGATCATCGAAGTGGCCGAAGTGGTCGGCTTGGCGCTGATCCCTGCCGATGAGCGCGACATCGACCACTCCTCGACCGCCGGCCTGGCCGCCCTGATCCGTGCCGCCCTGGACGCCGGCGCCGACCGGTTGATCATCGGCATCGGCGGCACCGCCACCTGTGACGGTGGCGCCGGCCTGCTCGCCGGGCTGGGTGCCCGGCTCCTGGATGGTGAGGGTCAGGAGGTCGCCGGCGACCCGGCCGGGCTGCGGCGATTGGGCCGGGTGGAGTTGGCCGGGCTGGATACGCGACTGTCCCGGGTGCGCCTGGAGGTCGCCACGGACGTGACCAACCCGCTGCTCGGCCCGGACGGCGCCGCGCCGGTCTTCGCGCCCCAGAAGGGGGCACGCCCCGA
This sequence comes from uncultured Propionibacteriaceae bacterium, assembly GCA_964559815.1. GTDB lineage: Bacteria > Actinomycetota > Actinomycetes > Propionibacteriales > Propionibacteriaceae > Propionicimonas. The sequence continues at coordinate 8,530 of CAZLJN010000026.1, read as the reverse complement.
TCAGATCCCCGGATTGGCTGATGGCCTGGCGCGTTGGGCGGACGCGCTGCGTGCCGCCGGGGCACCCGATGTCGCCGACCTCCCGGGCGGCGGCGCCGCCGGGGGCCTGGGGGCCGCGCTGTTGGCGGTCGGCGCGCAGCTTCGCGGTGGCGCGGCACTCGTCGCCGAGGCGGTGGGCTTGGCCGAGCAGCTGGCCACGGCCGACCTCGTGCTCACCGGTGAGGGCTCGCTGGACGCGCAGACCGCCGCCGGAAAGACCGTGTCGCTGGTGGTGGCTGCTGCTGCGGAGTATCAGGTGCCGGTGCTCGCCTTCGCGGGACGGGTGGCCGAGGCCGACTGGGCTGGATTCGGCCTGGCCGCCGCGATCGCGGTGGCTCCGCCCTGGTTGCCCCTGGCTGACGCGCTGGCGTCCGGACCGGTCCTCGTAGAACAGGCCGTCGCCGAGGCGCTACGCACCCGGCAGTAGGCTGCGGGTATGAGTAATCCGAGGACCCAGGCCTGGCTGTATCTGATCGTCGGCATCCTGGCCGTCGTCGCCGGGGCGGTCTACTTGCTGGCGGATCTGCGCCAGGGCGGGTCGTGGATGCTGTTCGATGCGGCCATCGTGGCCATGGGGGTCTTCGGGATCGTTCAAGGCGTGCGGAGTTTTGCCCGCCTGAAGAAGATGGATCAGCCCACGCAGGCCGATCCGCCGGACGTCACCAACGTCCCTTGATCACATCCATGTACTGGGCGCGCTCGTAGATCGAGGCGCCGCGGCTCGACTTCGCGCTCATCTTCCCGCGGGCTGCCGACACCGAGTCGAAGTCGTGCTTGGTCAGCCAGGCGGAGGTCTCCGACAGCATCTCGGTGATCGCGCCGGCGCCACGTTCCATCACCGCAGAGGTGGTGCAGGCCACGTCCGCGCCGACCAGGATCGCCTTGAGAACCTCAGCACCGGTGTGGACGCCGGAGGTGCAGGCCAGTGAGACGTCGGGCAGCTGAGCCCGAAGAATGCCCAACCAGCGCAACGGCAGCCGCTGATCGGCCGGGGTCGACAGGTCGAGGGAGGCGTGCAGTTCGAGCGTCTCCAGGTCGATGTCGGCGGCGTAGAACTTGTTGAACAGCACCAGCCCGTCGGCGCCGGCATCGACGGCGCGGGCCGCGAAGGCCGAGATGGCGGAGTAGTGGCTGGACAGCTTCACCGACAGCGGCACCTCCACCACGATCTTGACCGCTTCGACCGCGGCGAGGTGTTCCATCTCCACATCGGCCGACGCCACGGCGACATCGGCAGTCACCGTGTAGAGGTTCAGCTCGAGGGCATCGGCGCCGGCGCCGACGAGCTCTTCGGCGTAGTCCTGCCAGGTGCCCGGACGAGTGGCGTTCAGGCTGGCGATCACCGGGATCTTCAGTTGCGCCTTGGCGTCGGCGACGAGCTTGACCCGCTGAGCGAGCGCATCGGACGCGCCGGCGCGGGCGTCCTCTTCGAACAGCGACGGCAGCACGACCGCCGATGCCCCGGCCGCCTCGAGTTCGAGCATGGTGTCGACCTGGCGGGTCAGGGGTGAGGATGAGGCGATGACCGGGCTGGTCAGGTTCATGCCCAGATAGGTGGTCGTGAGATCCGGCTTCGCCATGAGTCCGAGTCCTCCTCGTGCTGGGTCGCGGTGCGTCGACATCAATGGTGCCAGTTCCAGGCGCCTTACGTGACCGCGGGGGGTGCTTTTGCCCCACGAGTCTCCGATTTCCGCAGTGCCGACCCTGCTCTGACCACCGCAATCGCAGTTGTGCCCGCGCCCGTGAGCACGGCGAGGGGGAATTCATCGGGTTACAGAATTGTGCGTACCGGTGTTCGCGCGGGCCACAAGTTCGCGTGGTTGCCGTCGGCGCTATCGGTCGATCTCTACAGTGGGGCTGTGTTGATCGTTACAAGCAATGACATTCCGGGATACCGCATCGAAGCCGTTCTCGGCGAAGTGATGGGGATGACCGTCCGGTCGGCCAATATCGGTGCGAACTTCGTCGCCGGGCTGCGCTCCATCGGTGGTGGCGAGGTGAGCGAGTACACCAAGCTGGTCTACGAGAGCCGCCAGCAGGTGATGCAGCGGATGTGGCAGGACGCGGTAGGCCGCGGGGCGAACGCGATCATCGCGATGCGCTTCGATACCGGCGACATCGCCCAGTCCTTCAGCGAGGTGTGCGCCTACGGCACCGCAGTGATCGCCGAGCCGATTCCGCACGGACAGCCCGGAGCCACCAAGCAGTCGGCGTCGGTGGCCGCTCAGCCGCCGGTCGCTCCGCCGCCGCCGCAGTAGCCCTGAGCGCTCGACGGAACACCGCCGAGTTGCCGGGGATATCAATGGCCCCACGCCTCACGGTGAAGGGCATCGCCGAGTTACCGGGGTTTTCGACGCGCCACAGGCGCTCATAACCCCGACAACTCGGCGCTGACACACGCGGTGGTCGTCAGCCGCCTCCATAACCCCGACAACTCGGCGCGCACCCGCGGGCTCACCAGTGGCGACGGATCCCGTCGGCCACCGCCTCGAAGCGCCACTTGTCGAGCTTGCCGGCGCCGCGACGAATGCCCGCCGGGTCGATCCGCAGGATGCGGTTGACCCGCACTTCGCTGGGCCGTCCGCTGCGGTCCCACTCCCCGGAGCCGATGTCGACCCAGTAGCGGCCCTCGCTGGCTTCCTGATCGGCGTCGCGCTCGTGGTCCTTGCTGGTCATCGGCACCGCCAGCAGCCAGGGCTGGTCGCGGCCCACGATCACCACCGGACGGTCCTTGCCCTGGCTGAAGTCCTCCTCGAACGGCACCCACGTCCAGACCACCTCACCGGGATCGGCCACGTTGTCGGGGTGCGGTTCGTAGGTGATGGTGAACGGCCCGGTGAAGTCGCCGGGATAGTCGCTCGGCGTCGGGCGAGGCGCCGGGCGTCGGGTCGCGGTGGGACGGTTCGCGGTGGGACGCAGCGCCGCAGCGATGCGCCCGGCGAAGCGCTGCCAGCCAGAGGAGTTCGCGGTCACGTCCGGCACGCTACCGCTCGCCTCCGCCCACGGCACGGACCCTGCGAGGATGTGACCATGTTGCTCTCGGAGTTGTCCTGGCCGCGCTGCACGGCGCGACTCAGCCTGCGCCCGGCGGAGATCGACGACATTCCGGCGCTGTGGGCGTGGCAAAGCCAACCCGGTTTCGCCCACTGGATGGCCCGGCTGCACAACGATCCGGAGAAGTTCACCGCCCACCTCGCCGGCGTCCTGGACAAGACGCTGGTGGGAGCCTTCGGCGATGACCTCGTGGTCAGCGCCAAGATCGACGTCCATGACCCCTGGAGCCAGGACGAGACCGCCGCCGCCTCGGCCGGCACCCTGGCCGAAATCGGCTGGGCGGTGGACCCGGCCTGGCATGGTCGCGGTTTGGGCACCGAACTGGCGGCGGAACTGCTGGCGATCTGTTTCGACGGCCTGGGGCTGCACCGGGTGGTGGCCGAATGCTTCGCCGAACATGCCGCCTCGGCGGCGATTATGGAGCGGGTCGGAATGCGTCGCGAGGCCCACTATCGGGCCAACTCGCTGCACCGCGACGGCACCTGGCGCGACTCGTTCACCTACGCGCTGCTGGACGAGGAGTGGTTCGCTGCAAAACGACCGATGTCGCGCGACTAGCTAGGGTGGGGGGAAGAGCGAGGAGGCCCGACGGTACCGATGCGCACACCCCAGAGCACCTACCGGCTGCAGATCACCGAGGATTTCGACCTGATCGCGGCGGCGAAAACCCTGTCCTATCTGCACGAACTCGGCGTGGATTGGGTCTACCTTTCCCCACTGCTCGCGTCCGAATCGGGCAGCGACCACGGCTACGACGTGGCCGACCACTCGGCCATCGACCCGTCCCGGGGACGGGCGGCCGGGCTGTCGACGCTGGCCACCGAGGCGCGCCGGTTGGGCATGGGGGTGCTGGTCGACATCGTCCCCAACCACGTCGGCGTGGCCCGTCCGTGGGAGAACGACTGGTGGTGGCATGTGCTCACCCATGGGCAGAACTCCGCCTACGCCGAGGCCTTCGACATCGACTGGGCCTTCGGTGAGGGCAAGGTCCGCCTTCCCGTGGTGGCCGAGGACGATCTGGAACCGGACGGACGGATCCGCGGCCTGCAGGTGCTCGGCGGCGAACTGCACTACCGCGATCAGCGCTTCCCGCTGGCGCCGGACTCGATGCTGGGGATCAGCGACGACGCCAACCTGGTGCATTCGCGCCAGCACTATCAGCTGGTCGGGTGGCGCCAGGCCGACCGGATGCTCAACTACCGCCGCTTCTTCGCGGTGAACTCGCTGGTCGCGATCCGGGTCGAGGACCCGGTCTGGTTCACCCGGTCCCATGCCGAGATCAAGCGCTGGTTCGACGAGGGGCTGGTGGACGGGCTGCGGGTCGATCACCCCGACGGCTTGCGCGACCCGGGCAAATATCTCGACGACCTGGCCGCGCTCACTGGTGGTGCGTACGTGCTGGTGGAGAAGATCCTGGCCACCCGGATCGGCGCCGACGGCGAGTTGCTCGTCGAAGAGTTGCCTGCCTCCTGGAAGACCGCCGGCACCACCGGCTATGACGCGATGGCCTTGATCGACCGGGTGCTGGTCGATGCGGCGGGGGAGCCTGCGTTGACCGCACTGGAGGAGCGGCTGCGCGGCCGTCCCGACGATTGGCCGCGGCTGGTCCACGACAGCAAGCTCGGGGTGGCCCACGGGCTGCTGGCCGCCGAGGTCGTCCGGATCGCCCGCGACCTCGCCCAGGCGAGCGACAGTCTGCGCGCCCTGGATCAGTATCAGGTCGCCGAGGCGATCGCCGAGATCGTGGCCGATTTCGAGGTCTACCGCACCTACCTGCCCGAAGGCCGTGAGTACTTGGAGCAGGCTTTCGGGCTGGCCTGGGAGCACCGTCCCGACCTGGGGCCGGTGCTGAACCAGGTCTACGGCCTGCTCGCCGACGGCGCATCGGCGCCCGCGCAACGCTTCCAGCAGACCTCCGGCATGGTGATGGCCAAGGCCGTCGAGGACGGCGCCCACTACCGCACCTCCCGGCTGACCAGCCTGAACGAGGTCGGCGGCGACCCCAGCCTGTTCGCGATCGACGTCGAGCAGTTTCATACCGCGATGCTGCAACGCCAATCGGAGTGGCCGACCGCGATGGTGGCCGGCACCACCCACGACACCAAGCGCGGCGAGGGCACCCGGGCTCGGATCTCGGTGCTGGCCGAGGTGCCGCAACTGTGGGACGAGGCGCTGAGCGAACTGCTGGCGCTGGTGCCGGTGCCCGACGTCGGCCTGGCGAATCTGCTGTGGCAGGCGATCATCGGGGTCTGGCCGGCCGAGCGGGCGCGGCTGCGCGACTACGCCACCAAGGCGATGCGCGAAGCCGGTGAGCACACCTGCTGGACCGATCCCGACGCCGCCTTCGAGGCGGCGCTGAGCGCCTGCGTGGACGCCGCCTTCGATCGTCCCGAGGTCACCGCGGTGGTGGAGCGGGTGCTGGCCGCGGTGGTCGGCCCCGGCCGCAGCAACTCCCTGGCCGCCAAGCTGCTCTCATTGACCATCCCCGGGGTGCCGGACGTCTACCAGGGCAGCGAGCTGTGGGAACACAACCTGGTCGATCCCGACAACCGGCGTCCGGTCGACTTCGCCCGCCGCGCCGAGGTGCTGTCCCAGGTGCGGCTGGGTGCCCGTCCGCAACTGTCGCAGGACGTCGACGACCTGGGTGAGGTGAAGCTGCTGGTCACCCACCAAGCGCTGATCGCCCGCCGCGACCACCCCGAATGGTTCACCCGCTACCGGCCGCTGGCGGCCTCCGGCCCGGCCGCCGATCACCTGATCGCGTTCAGCCGGGGTGGTGCGATCACCGTGGTCACCCGACTGCCGGTGGGTCTGGCGGCGTCCGGTGGCTGGCGGGACACCACCGTCAGCCTGCCCGAAGGGCGCTGGCGCGACGTCATCTCCGGCCGCCTGGTGGCCGTCGATCGCCAGCGCCAGGTACCGGTGGCGCACCTGCTGGAGCGGTATCCGGTGGCCTTGCTGGTGCGTGAGCAGCGCCGCACCGGTGAGCGTGGCCGCTTCGACGTGTGGGCGCCGCTGGCCCAGCAGGTTCGCCTGCAGGTCGGCGACCGGGTGGTGGCGATGACCAGAGGCATCGACAGCTGGTGGACGCCGGCCGAGCCGGAGCCGCTCGGCCAGGTGGATTACGGCTACCTGCTCGACGACGACCCCCAGCCGCGGCCCGATCCGCGCAGTCGCTGGCAGCCCGCCGGCGTCCATGGATTGTCGCGCAGCTACGACAGCGACGCTTTCGGCTGGCACGACCAGCAGTGGACCGGCCGGTCGCTGCCCGGCTCGGTGATCTACGAGCTGCACCTGGGCACGTTCACCGCTGAGGGCACCTTGGACTCGGCCGTGGCCCGCCTGCCGGAGCTGGTCGACTTGGGCATCGACTTCGTTGAACTGATGCCGGTCAACGCCTTCGCCGGCAGTCGTGGCTGGGGTTACGACGGGGTCGGCTGGTTCGCCGTCCAGGACGCCTACGGCGGGCCGGACGCCTACCGACGCTTCGTCGACGCCGCGCACGCCGCCGGCCTCGGGGTGATTCAGGACGTGGTCTACAACCACTTCGGGCCGGTCGGGAACTACCTGACCAGGTTCGGCCCGTACCTGGCCGAGACCGACGGGAACTGGGGATCGCAGGTGAACCTCGACGGCCCCGGCAGCACCGAGGTGCGCAGGTTCATCGCCGACAACATCCGCTACTGGTTCGTCGAAGCACACGTCGACGGCCTGCGGCTGGACGCGGTGCACGCCCTGCATGACTCCTCTCCGACGCACCTGTTGGAGGAGTTGGCCATGGTCACCAACGACCTGGCCGCCCACCTGCGCCGTCCGTTGGCCCTGATCGCCGAGTCCGACGCCAATGACCCGCGGATCATCACCCCTCGTCAGGCGGGCGGCTACGGGGTGGACGCGGTCTGGAGCGACGACTTCCACCACGCCCTGCACACCGCCCTGACCGGCGAGACCGACGGCTACTACGTCGACTACACCGGGCTGGCGGCGCTGGCCAAGGCGTGCGAGCGCGGCTTCGTCCATGACGGCACCTGGTCGAGCTTCCGCGGACGTCACCACGGGGCACCCCTGGACATCACCCGGGTGCCCGGCTGGCGGCTGGTGGTGGCAGCGACCAATCACGACCAGGTCGGCAATCGGCCTCGCGGCGACCGGCCGCGGCTGAGCCCCGACCAGCATGCGGCAGCCGCCCTGCTGTCGCTGACCAGCGGCAACACGCCGCTGCTGTTCATGGGTCAGGAGTGGGCGGCCAGCACCCCGTTCGGCTACTTCTGCGACTACGACGATCCCGAGCTGGTCGCCTCCATTCGTCAGGGGCGTCGGGACGAGTTCGCCACCACCGGCTGGGACGCGACCGACCTGCCCGACCCGTTGGACGTGGACACCTTCACCGCGGCGAAGCTGCGCTGGGAGGAAGCCGATGAGCCCGACCATGCGGCCGTCCGGCAGGCCTACCGGCAGCTGTTGGCGTTGCGGCGCCAGTATTCGGAGCTGACCAATCCGGTGATGGCCCGCACCCGCTGCACCTTCGACGACGACGCCGGGTGGTTCCTGATGCGACGCGGTGGCCTGGCGATCGCGGTGAACTTCAGCACCGCCGAGGTGCGGGTCAACCTGGGCGGGCCGCACATGCTGCGGTGGGCGGGGCCGTCCGGTGCCCGCCCGGAGGCCGACGCGGTCTACCTGCCGCCCCACGGAGCGGCCCTGCTGATCCCCTTGGAGGAGTGAGGATCAGTCCTTGCGGTAGCGGGGGAGCGGGCCGTACTGCACCGAGGTCAGTGGCGGAGCGAAGGCGGTCGCGGGGTGTCGATGCGCCTGCCAGGCGTCGAAGAAGGACGAGGCGCGGGGCGTCCACAGCAGTCCGGCGCCGAGGAGGGCCAGCGGGATGGCTGCCCAGCCGACCGGGTTGAGCAGCAGCACCAGTAACGACGCCACGCCGCTGACGATGCCGGCGATCCGCGTCCAGCGATGCCCGAACCACGCGTAGTAGCCGGTGATCACCGCGCTGATCACGACCGCGAGTGCCGCCACGGTGAGCCCTACCATCAGCAGCACTTCCTGCCAGATGAACAGCTCGTAGAACTGATCGGTGAGCCAGCTGGAGCGGAAGTAGTCGGTGACTGCCACCCAGTACGTCCACAGCAGGGACGCCGCCGCGACGGCTGCGGCCAGCCAGGAGGCGATGGTGGCCAGCCTGATCAGCCCGGGTCGACGGGGCTCGCCGGTGCGCGGATTCAGTCCGAGGCGGTCGGCGGCCGGGGTCGGCGGCAGGGTGGCGATCTCGCCGGCCGAGGTGGAGGTTACCGACGCAGCGGCTACCTGGTCACTGCCTGACTGCTCAGCGACCGCGGAATCAGTGACCGCCTGCTCAGTGAACGCCGGCGCAGGGGCTGCCGGCGCAGGGGCTGCCGGCGCAGGGGCTGCCGGCAGCCCCTACGCC
>CAZLJN010000025.1:0-14600 GCA_964559815.1 uncultured Propionibacteriaceae bacterium | reverse complement strand
CCTGCGTGCCAGCGGGCGGGTGAACGGCAGCAGGAAGACCAGCCCGATCACGTCGGTGAAGAAGCCCGGCAGGATCAGCATGATCCCCCCGGCCAGCACCAGCGCCGCATCGGCCAGCTGGCCGGTGGGCACCCGTCCGGCCTCGTAGGCCTGCACCAGCGCGCTCCAGGACTTGCGTCCCTCACTGCGCAGCAGCCACGACCCGATCACGGCCTCGCCGATCAGGATGGCCAGGGTCCACGGAATGCCGATCCAGCCGCCGACGATGGTGAGCAGCCAGACCTCGGCGACCGAGATCACGATGAACGCGATCACCATCGCCGGAAGCAGCAGCCGGTAGGCGCCTTGGGGGTTACGCATGGACGTCCTACTTCTCGGCGGTCACTGCTCGCCGACCCCCGAAGAGGCCCTTGAGTTGGGCGGTGCGGTGCGCGATCCCCCACCGGGTGGTCAGCAGCATCGCCTCGGCGACGATCGCGCCGCTCATCTTGGAATCGCCGAGTTCGCGCTCGACGAAGGTGATCGGCACCTCGGCGGCGGTGTAGCCGGCCTTCAGCGCGCGCCAGATCAGGTCGACCTGGAAGCCGTAACCGGCCGCCTCGACGGCGTCGAGATCCATGCCGCGCAGCGTGCCGGCGCGCCAGGCGGCCAGGCCGCCGGTGGCGTCCTTGACCGGGAGCCCCAGCCACATCCGGGTCCACAGATTGCCGCCGCGACTGAGTAGTTCGCGGTGCAGCGGCCAGCCCTCGGTGGCGCCGCCGGCGACGTAGCGCGAGCCCTTGACCACATCGGCGGTCTTCAGTCGCTCGAGCATGGCCGGAAGGTATTCGGGCTGGTGGGAGCCGTCGGCGTCGTGCTCGATCAGCACGTCGTAGCCCTGCTCCAGACCCCAGCGGAAGCCGGCGATGTAGGCAGCGCCCAAACCTTCCTTGCCCAAGCGGTGCAGGACGTGCAGGTGGTCGTCTGCGGCGGCCAAAGCGTCGGCGAGAGGCCCGGTACCGTCGGGCGAGTTGTCGTCGGCGATGAGGATATGTGCCTCAGGGACTGCCTTGCGGATGCGGGCGGTGATCGGGCCGATGTTCTCAGCCTCGTTGTAGGTGGGGATGACCACCAGAACACGCTCCAGCGGGGCGGCCGGGTCAGCCATGCGGTGCTCCTGATTCGTTTGTGTGCAAAGTCATTCTGCCGTAGAACAGTCCGACGCCGAGACCAAGGATCCCGGCGATCACCACGGCAAGCTCCAGGACCCCACCGTAGCCAGCGGTGAAAGTCACGCTGTCGCGCTGCGGCAGGACGACCACGCCGGAGTCGGCCACGTAATCAGAGGTCTGGAAGCGCACCGAGCCGTCGGGCTCGACCAATCCCGAAACCCCACTGGTGGTCACCACCAGGATCTCCCGGCGCAACTCCATGGCGCGGGCGCGGGTGATCGCGAACTGCTGGTCGATCTGGCCGGTGCCCTGGTACATGGCATTGGACGACTGCACCACCAGCACCTGGCCACCGTGGGTGACGGTGTCGGTGACGATGTTGTCGAAGGCCAGGTCGTAACAGACCAGCACACCCAGCGGCAGTGTGCGTCCGTCGGCGAGGGTGGGGGTGATCACGCCCGGCCGGTCGCCGGGCACCGACTGGGCACCGACGTAGCGCAGCTCGGGAATCAGCGGCAGCAGCTCGTCGCGCAGCGGCACCCACTCGCCGAACGGGACGATCCCCCGCTTGACGTAACGCGCGGTCTCTCCCGCGTCCGGTTCCCACCACAGCGACGCGGTCTGCCGCTCGTCGGCGCCGGGGCCGTCCAGAACCGATCCGACCAGCACCGGAACCCCGAAGCGGCCCACCGCCTGTCGGACCAGAGCACCGGTCTGGGGGTCGGTGTAGGGATCGAGGTCGGTGGAGTTCTCCGGCCAGACCACGAAGTCCGGACGAGGCAGCGCGCCGGTGGCGATCTTGTCGGCCAGCCGGGCGGATTCGGCGACGTGGTTGCGGGTGATCGTCCGCGCTTCGCCCAGGCCGTAGACCCCGCCACCGGGCGCCCCGCCTTGTACCCAGCCGACCGAGACCTGCCCGCTGCTCGGTCCGGCGGTGACCAGCAGGCCCAGGCTGCTCAGACCGACCACGGCCGCCAGCCCGACGGCGCCGATCACCGAGCGGCGCGGACGCGGTCGATCCGCCACCCAGGCCAGCAGTTGGCCGACCAGGGCCGCGGTGAAAGTCGCGCCGGCGACGCCGTACAGCGGCAGCCCCCAGGCCAGCGGCGAATCCACCATCGCGTAGCCCAGGCGCATCCAGCCGAAGCCGCCGAAGGGGAATCGGGAGAAGCAGAACTCGGTGATCGTCCACGCCGCAGCAGCGGTCAGCGGCCACCAGGGCGCCCGGAGGGCCACCCGCAGCAGCACCGCGAGCCCGGCGTAGTACAGCGCCATGATCGCCACCAGGGCCACCATCGCTTGCACGAAGATCACCTGCATCCAGCCCACCCCGACGCCCAGCAGGCCCAGGCCGAAGGCGTAGCCGGTGGCCAGCACCAGCCGCCAGCTGGTGGTCGCCAGAATCACCACGGTCAGCCCTGCCGGTCCGATGATCGCCAGCGGCCACCAGTCGAACGGCGCAAAACCCAGCGCGGTGAGGGCTCCGAAGAGGGCGGCGGCCACGATGCGCAGGATCGGTTGCCGCGCGGCCAGCCAAGATGTCACCGGCCCAGCCTAGTCGCGTGGCAGCATGGGGCGATGAACGCACCACGGTTGCTGCTGTTCGACACAGCGTCGGTCTACTTTCGGGCCTTCTTCGGTATGCCGACCTCGCTGCGGTCGCTCGACGGTCGCCCGGTCAATGCGGTCCGCGGCCTGCTGGACTACCTGGCCCGTTTCGTAACCGACTACTCGCCCACCCAGCTGGTCTGCTGCTGGGACAACTCCTGGCGTCCGGCGTGGCGGGTGGCCCTGCTGCCGAGCTACAAGGCGCATCGAGTGGCCAGCGGAGACATCGAGGAAGTGCCGGCCGAACTGGTGGCCCAAGTGCCGCTGATCCGCGAGGTGCTGGACGCGCTCGGGGTCCCGGTGATCGGCGCCGACGGCTACGAGGCCGACGACGTGATCGGCACCCTGGCTGCGCGCGCAGGCGTGCCGACCGACGTGGTCACCGGAGACCGCGACCTGTTCCAGGTCGTCGACGATCAGGCCCAGGTGCGGGTGCTGTATCTGGGCCGTGGCCAGGGGCGACACGATCGGGTGGACGGTGCGTGGTTGGCCGAGCGCTACGGGGTGACGCCGCAGGCCTACGCCGACTTCGCCACGCTGCGCGGCGACCCCTCCGACGGACTGCCCGGCGTGCCCGGCATCGGTGAGAAGACCGCCGCCGCCCTGTTGCAGCGCTACACCGACCTGGACGGGATCGTGGCCGCGGCCCAGCGCGGCGAACTGAGCCCCAAGCAGACAGCGTCCCTGACCGCCAGCATCGAATATCTGGGGGCTGCGTCCGAGGTCGTGCGGGTCAGCCGCACTGTGCCGTTGGAGGTCGGGCCGTTGGAGGTCGGGCCGTTGGAGGCCGGGACGTTGGGCGCCGTCGATCTGCGGATGCGAGGCGAGCTGGCCGACCCGGAGCGGTTCGCGGCGCTCGCCGAAGAACTGAACCTGGGTGGCGCGGCCACTCGGGTGAGCCAGGCGCTGACTCAGGCGCGCAGCACGTAGACCGCAGCGGCGCCGAACAGGTTGGCCAACGCCTGCCCCGACCGGGCCGGACGTCCGGAGGGTGCCAGCACGATCCGGCGCTCCACCCGCAGGTCGACCGCGGCGAACAGTTCCTCCAGGTCGACCAGCGTGGTGAACCGCAGGTTCGGGCTGTCGTACCAGGAATAGGGCAGGTCGCGAGACATCGGCATCCGGCCACGCAGCAGACGCAGGCGGTTGCGCAGCAGCGCGAAGTTCGGCACCGAGACGATCAGCTGATCACCGATCCGGGCCATCTGGCGCAGTACCTCGGCCGGGCGGCGCAGGGTCTGGATGGTGCGCGACAGCACCACCACGTCGTAGGAGTGATCGGCGAAGTGATCCAACTCGGTGTCCAGGTCGAGGTCGACCACCGGCACGCCGCGTCCGATCGCCTCGATGATCGCGTCCGGGTCGATCTCCACGCCGGTGCCGCGGCAGCTTTGCGCGGCGATCAAGTGCTCCAGCAAGGCCCCCGATCCGCAGCCCAGGTCGAGCACGCGGGCCGAAGCCGGGATCAGATCGGCCAGCAGGGTCAGTTCAGGACGCAGGCTCATCGCTGCACCTCCGCGAGAGCGCGCTGGAAGAACGCGGTGATGGTGGCGTGATAGTCGGGCACCACCAGCAGGAAGGAGTCGTGGCCCCACGGCGAGGCGATCTCGCGGAACGTCACCGGCTGAGCGGCCAGTTCCAGGCGTCGGGCGATCCGTCGGGAGTGCTCGGTGCCGAAGCGCCAGTCGGTGTCGAACGACATCACCAGCCAGGTCACCGGATGGGCGGTGACGGCATCGAGCGCGTCGGTGGCGGCGAACGGATCGAAGTAGTCCATCACCCGTGACAGGTACAGGTAGCTGAGCGCGTCGAAGCGCTCGGTGAAAACCTGGCCCTGGTGATCGAGATAGCTCTCCACCGCGAAGTCGATGCCGAAGCCCGGGGCGCTGCTGGCCTGGTGGGGCTGGCGTCCGAACTTCTCGGTGAGCGCGTCCTCGGACAGATAGGTGATGTGGGCCATCATTCGGGCGATGGCCAGCCCTGCGTCGGGGTTGAGCCCCTTGGTGGCGTAGTCGCCGCCGGCGAAGTCGGGGTCGTCCATGATCGCCCGGCGGGCCACCGCGGAGAAGGCGATGTTCTGGGCGGTGAGCCGACTGGACGCCGCGATGACCACAGCATTGGCGAGCTCGTCGGGGTAGGTCAGGCCACAGTGCAGCACCTGCATGCCGCCCAGCGATCCGCCGAAGGCGGCCAGCAGGGTGGTGATGCCGAGATGGCGCACCAATGCGCGGTGCACTTCGACCAGGTCGGCGACGGTCAGCAGCGGGAAGCTCAGCCCGTACGGCTCGCCGGTGGCCGGGTTGATCGAGGACGGGCCGGTGGTGCCCTGGCAGCCGCCGAGAAGGTTGGCGCAGATGACGAACACCTGATCGGTGTCCAGCGGCTTGCCCGGTCCGATCAGGTTGTCCCACCACCCCGGACGGGTGGCGCCGGGCGCGAAGCCGGCGGCGTGGGCGTCACCGGTGAGCGCGTGGCAGATGAATACCGCGTTGTCGCGGTTCTCCGACAAGGTGCCGTAGGTCTCGAAGGCCACATCGATGGGGCCGAGGGTCTCGCCATTGGCCAGGCGTAGCGGATCGGTGTCAGTGAACAGGCGGGCGGTCTGGCGCTCCACCTGGCCCACCGAACTCGCCGCCGGCGCGCTCGCACCCATGTCAATGACCTCCCAAATCCGGTGCTCAGCATAGCCCCGGCTCAGGCGCCGGCCCGTCCGTGGGACAATGGGCGGGTTTCGTGGAAAGGACAGCCGATGAGCGAGTTGAGCCAGCGGATTCAGGCCGACATGGTGGCGGCGATGAAAGCCGGCGACGATCTGACCCGATCGACCTTGCGGATGGCGATCGCCGCGATCAAGAACGAGGAAGTGGCCGGCAAGCAGGCCCGCGAACTCAGCGACGGCGATGTGATCACCGTGCTGAATCGTGAGGTGGCCAAGCGCCGTGACTCCGCCGAGGCCTACACCGCCGGTCACCGCGACGAACTTGCGGCCAAGGAACTGGCCGAGATCGAGGTCCTGCAGCGCTACCTGCCGGCGGCGCTGACCGAAGCCGAACTGGACGAGATCGTGGCCGGCGCGCTGGCCCAGGTCACCGCCGAACTCGGTGATGCTCCGACCATGAGGCAGATGGGCCTGGTGATGAAGCTGGTCACCCCTGCCGTCTCCGGACGGGCCGACGGTGGCGCGGTGGCGGCCAAGGTGCGCGCGGCGCTGGGCTGACCGCCGTTTCTTCCCTGGCGCCCTCACCGCGCCAACCTTGCCCAGTCGAGGGGTATGAGCGGGGCCCTGAATGGGGTTACGCTACCTGCGGTGCGGCACCGCCACGCGGCACCGCCTTGGCAAGACCCACCCCCGTTCAGTGTTGCTACTCGAGTTGAGGAATGTGATGAGCGTGAAGGGGGTGGCCGCGTTCGGCGCTGCCGCTGTCTTCTGGGCGGCCTGCCTGATCGGCATCAAATACGCCGCCGGTTCGCTGGGCATCGCTCTCACTGTCGTCCTCATCGGTCTGGGTGGTTCGCTGGCCTTGTTGGCCCAAGCCGTGTTGGTGCAACGAAAGCTCTCCTGGCGTCTCGACTGGAGCTCGGTCGTGGTCTGGGCAGGGCTGGGTACCGGCATCGTCTGGACCGCCACGTCCGCGGTGTCGTGGGCAGGGGTCGCGGTCGGCGCCTTGGCGATCAGCGCCATTCCCCTGTTCGACACCGTGGTGCGACAGATGCGGGGATCCGTCCCGGCCACCGGCCTGGGCGCGGTGAGCCTTCTGCTCGGGATCGGCGGGTTGGCCCTGCTGGCCGCTTTCCCGGCCAGCGATGTCGACTGGACCTTCGCCGGCGGTGTCTTCGCCGGTCTGGTGTCCGCAGTGACGATCGGCTCGTGCGGACGCCAGTTCACCGCGCGGCTGCGGCATCCGCGGGCCGTGGAGTCGGCGATCGCCGCCGGTGCCATCGGCGGGCTGGTGTCGTTGGTGTTCGTTCCGCTGGCGCCGCCGGTGAACCCGTCGCTGGGAGCGGTCGCCGTCGTGGCGGCCATCGCGATCGGTACCGCTTTCGTGATGCTGTTCGCCATGTCGCACGCGGCCGACTCGGTTCCGCGCGTTCCGCTGGCCGTCCTGCCGGGTGTCGGGACGGTGCTGTCCGCGGTGGCCGGAGTCGTCCTGCTGGGTGAGCGTCTCTCGATCGGTCAGGTGTTCGGCATGGTGCTGATTCTGGCCGGAACCGGGCTTCTGCTGGGGCTGGTGCCCCGCTGGTTCCCCGCCTCTTGGCGCGCTTAGCCAGCGGACGCCGCTGTGCCTGCCTAGGCTGACTTCCATGCCGAAGGCCACTCCCGCCGCGACCACCGAGGACGCTGACGTCACCGCGTCCACTCGGAAGCGTCGCACTCCCCCGCCCCCACCACGTCCGGCACCGCTGCGGGTGTTCACCGACCTGCGCCATCCGTTCCGTTGGGGATTCGCTGCCGCCGCCGGCGCGCTGATCGCCATCGCGGCGGCCGGCGCGCTCACCACCTTGTCGACGGTGCTGGTCTGGTTCGCGATCGCCTTGTTCATCTCCTTGGCTCTGGATCCCCTGGTGAGCTGGCTGGAGGGACGCGGGCTGCGCCGAGGGCCGGCGATCGCCTTGGTCTTCTTCGGCTTCGCTGTGGTCTTCGCCGGTCTGATCGCCTTGGTCGTACCGGTCGCGGTGGTGCAGATCAGCCAGTTCGCGGCCTCGGTGCCCGGCTACATCACTGACCTGCAGAACGCCGAATGGTTCCAGTCGATCGTGGCCGCCACCGGGCAGAGCAGCTGGTACGACGGTGTGCTCGCCGAACTGCGTACCTGGCTGTCGAACCCGGCGAATCTGCTGGCTATCGGTGGGGGCGCCTTGAGCGTCGGCACCGGGGTGGTCAACGTCGCCTCCGGCAGCTTCGTGGTGCTGGTGCTGACTTTGTACTTTCTGGCCTCGCTGACCACCATCAAGAAGGCGCTCGTGCGCCTGGCTCCGGCCTACTCGCGTCCTCAGCTGGCCGGTTTCGCCGACCGGATGGCCGCCTCGGTGGGCCACTACGTGTCCGGGATGGTGATCCTGGCCACCTGTAATGCGGTCTTCTCCTTCATCGTGCTCAGTCTGCTGGGTGTCCCGTTCGCCGCTCTGCTGGCGGTGGCGGCGCTGCTGCTGACGATGATCCCGGTGGTCGGCTCGCCGGTGTTCTGGCTGCTGGCCACGGTGGTGGCGCTGTTCACGTCCGGCTGGGCGGCGTTGATCTGGACGGTCGCCTACAACGTCTACATCCAGATCGAGGCCTACGTGATGACCCCCAGGGTGATGAACAAGGCCATGTCGATCCCCGGGCTGCTGGTGGTTATGGGCGCGGTGATCGGAGCAGCGTTGTTCGGGCTGCTCGGTGCGCTGATGGCCGTGCCGGTGACTGCCTCGATCCTGATGGTGATCGAAGAGGTCTTCGTGCCTCGCCAGGACGCGCAAAGCGAAGCCCCCGAGTAACCCGGGGGCTTCGGCTTCAGGCTGCGGCCACCTCGTCGCCGCAGCACGCGGCGATCTCGTTCAGTGCCTTCTCCAGCTCGGCGACGGTACGGAAGCGGCGCAGGCGCACTCGCGGATCGGCTTCGATGTGGGCCACCGCTGCGCGCAGGTACTCCCGGCGCCAGCGAAACAGCCATACCCGCAGGTCGCGGCGCTCGCCCGGGTAGCGCAGGGCGCGCAGCAGGCAGGTCAGCGGGCTGAAGTCGAGCACCCACACTTCGTCGGGATACCCCAGCCGCGGCTCATCGATGTCGAAGGGACCGAGGTCGGCGTCGAGCACCCACTGCCGGTTGCCGGCGATGTGCGCCTGGACGTCCGCCCAGTGCGGGGCGGGCTGCGGACGCCGGTCGACCGGCCAGAAGTGTTTGTCGATGTGGATCAGGGGCCGGGCGCAGATTTCTGCCAATTGCGCGGCGGCGGAGGCATCGCCGACTCCCCCGCGTCCGAGCACCACGATGCGATCGGAAAGCTCACCAGATTCGTACATGGCACGAGTATGTCAGGACAAACACATCGACGCTAGAAGAATCGTTAAAGTCGGGCGGAAATTTCAGCCCTCGAAGCGGTAGCCGATGCCCGGCTCGGTGATGAAGTAGCGCGGGTGTCCCGGCTCCGGTTCCAGCTTGCGTCGCAGTTGGGCGAAATAGACCCGCAAATAGTTGGTTT
The DNA here is from genome assembly GCA_964559815.1 of uncultured Propionibacteriaceae bacterium. GTDB lineage: Bacteria > Actinomycetota > Actinomycetes > Propionibacteriales > Propionibacteriaceae > Propionicimonas. The sequence goes on along the minus strand of CAZLJN010000025.1, from coordinate 5,661 downwards.
CCTTCTCATAGCCGGGGCCCCAGACCTCGGCAAGCAACTGCGCCGAGCCCACCAGGTGGCCCCGATGCCGCAGCAGCACCTCGACCAGTTGCCACTCGGTCGGGGTCAGCCGCACCACCACCCCGTCGCGCTCGGCCCGCTTGGCTGCCAGATCGAGCCGGAACGCCGCCGTCTCGATCACCGCCGACTCCGCACCGTCCAGATGGTCGGCGCGCCGCTGGGTGGCGCGAATGCGAGCCAGCAACTCGTCCATGCCGAACGGCTTGGTGACATAGTCGTCCGCGCCGGCATCCAAGGCCCGCACCTTGTCGGCTTGGGAATCGCGGGCCGACAGCACGATGATCGGCACGGTGCTCCAGCCACGCAGTCCGGCGATCACCTCGCCGCCGTCCAGATCGGGCAGCCCGAGATCGAGAATCACCAGATCGATCCGACCTCCCGCGGCGATACGCAGCGCTGCCGCAGCAGTGGACGCGGCCTCCACCTCGTAGCCGCGCGCGCGAAGGTTGATGCTCAACGCCCGCCGCAGGCCGTCCTCGTCCTCAACGATGAGAATCCGCTGCACTGCTCACCTCCAAGGTCACCGTCATGGTCAGCCCGCCCCCGGGCGTGGTCGTCGGAGTGAGGCTGCCGCCCATGGCCTCCACGAAACCACGGGCGATCGCCAGCCCCAGCCCGACGCCACCGGCGGCCCGGTCGGAGAAGTGCTGGAAAGGCCGGAAGATCTCGGCCCGGCGCTCAGGGCTGACGCCGGGGCCATGGTCGATCACCGAGACCTCGACCCGGCCGGCCTGATGCGTGGCGGCCACCACGATCTGCCCCTCAGCAGGCTCGTAGCGGTCGGCGTTGTCGATCAGATTCGACATCACCCGCTCCAATAGTCCGGGGTCGGCGGTCACCGGCGCGAGATCATCTGGGACGTCCAGCCTCACCCGCTGGGATCCACGGCGGGCGGCGTCGGTGAGCACCTGAAGCACCGACACCGGCTCCAGGTTGATCGACAGGACGCCGGCCTGCAGCCGGGAGAGATCCAGCAGATTGGCGATGATCGCATCCAGGCGTCCGACTGCGGCCTGGATCTGCTCCAGCAACTCGGCGCGGTCAGCGTCGTCCAATGTGAACGAGGTGTCGGCCAAAGTGTCGGCCGAGGTGCGAATGGTGGCCAGGGGTGCCCGAATGTCATGGCCGACCGCTGCCAGCAGGCCGGCTCGCAACTCATCGATTCGGGTCAACTCCTCGGCCCGATTGGCTTGCTCCGCGAGCCGCTGGGAGCGCCACAGGCGTCCGGCGGTGGCGGCGAGGGCCCGCAATGGCGCCAGGTCGGCGCCGAGGTGTTCCGGCCCGAACAGCGTGAGCTCCAAGCCGTCGCCGGCGTCGGCCCGCAGGCGCTGGCCAGCCTGAGGTCGTAGCCCGGAGCTGGCCACCGGCGCGCCGCGGTCGGTGAGAGCTGCCCACCCGGTGCCGTACACGCGCCGGGCCTCGGCCAGCACCGCGGTCAGCGAAGTTGTATCGGAGGCATCCTCCAAACCCGCCAGCCACTCGGCCCGGACGCGGGCGCGCTCGGCGCGTACCCGGGTGCGCGCGCCGGCTTCAGTGATCACTCCGACGAAGGCGGTGACGGCCAGAAAGACCACCAGGTCGACCAGCTCGCCGGCACTGGCGACCACCAACGTCCCGTACGGCGGGGCGAAGAAGAAGTTGGCCACCCCGAAACTCACCAAGGCCGCGGTCAGGGCCGGCACCACCCCGCCCACGACTGAGGCAGTGACCGACACCAAGACGAAGATCAGCAGGATCGTGTCGAGCCCCACCAGGCCGCGAATCGGCAGCAGCGCGACGGTGAGGACGGGCGCGCCGAACAGGGCCACCGCCAGGCCGTACAGCCGGCGGCGTTGCGACAGCCCCCTCGCCCCAGCGAGGAGAAGCCCGTCGTCGGTGCGAGCGCCCACCGAACCAGCTTGCCAGAATCTCACCGCTCAGGAGCGTGCAGCGCCCACAGGTTCGGACGACTCCGCTGGGGTGGCTCCGGGACGAGGCAGCGCCCACGGTTGAGCCGATTTCAGGTGGTACGGCACCGAGGTGACCATGACGCCCGGCAGGTAGAGAAGTCGATTCTTCAACCGGAAGGCGCTCTGGTTATGCAGGATCGCTTCCCACCAGTGACCGACGACATACTCGGGAATGAAGACCTCGATCACGTCCCGCGGCCCGATCGAGATGGCTTGCAGGTAGTCCAGGACCGGATCGACGAGGTCGCGGTACTCCGAAGCGACCGTCGTCAGCGGCACCGGGATATCCCGTTTGGACCACTCGCTGACCAGCTTGTGGGTGCGCTCGGTATGGGTGTCGACGTGCAGGGCGATCACCGTACTGGGGTGGATCGCCCGGGCGAAGGCGAGAGCCTTCAACGCCGGCTCGTTGAGCTGGCTGACCAGGACGACGGCATGGATTCGACTCGGCAGGGTGATTCCGGCGGTCTTGGGGGCGAGCTGGGCCGAGGTGCGGCGGTAGTGGCGCTCCACCCGGATCATCGCGAAGACCAGCAGCGGAATGGCGATCACCACCAGGTAGGCGCCATGGGTGAACTTGGTGATCAAGACGATCACCAGCACCAACGCGGTGGCGCTGGCGCCGATGGCGTTGATGATCGCCGACACCACGATCTTCGGCGTCCATCCCCGTTCCCGCGCCTCTCGACGCCAGTAGACGACCATGCCCGACTGGCTGAGCGTGAACGACACGAACACGCCCAGGATGTACAGCTGGATCAGTTTGGACACTGATCCTTCGAAGCCGATGATCAGTGCAGCCGCGATCCCACCCAGGATCAGGATGCCGTTGCTGAACACCAACCGATCGCCGCGGCGGGCCAGCTGCTTGGGCATATAGCGGTCGTCGGCCAGGATCGAGGACAACACCGGGAAGCCGTTGAAGGCGGTGTTGGCGGCCAGGATCAGGATCAGCGTGGTGAAGCCCTGCACGGCGAAGAAGCCGATGCTGTTGTTGCCGAAGGTGGCCGCTGACAGCTGTGCCAACACGGTGCGCTGCTCGTAGCCGGGGCCGACACCGGTGAGCTGGTCGAGGCTGTCGGCGATGTGGATGCCGGCCACCGTGGCCAATACCGAGATGCCCAGCATCATCGCGATGCTGAGGGCGGCCATCATCAGCAAGGTGACCGCCGCGTTGTGAGCCTTCGGGACCCGGAAAGTCGGCACGCCGTTGCTGACGGCCTCGACGCCGGTCAGCGAGGTACAACCGGACGCGAAGGCGCGCAGCAGCAGGATCAGCATCGCGGCGCCGGCGGGATTGCTGGAGGTGAAGCCCAGATTGGCCGATTCGGCGACCGGCGGATGCCCGGTGGCGACGTTCCAGAACCCCACGATGAGCAGGATGAACACGCTGATCACGAAGCCGTAGGTGGGAATCGCGAAGAGCGTGCCCGATTCCTTGACGCCGCGCAGGTTCATCACCGCCAGGCCGGCCACCAGCCCGACCGCAATGATCACCGAGTACTCCCCCAGCACTGGGAAGGCCGAGACCAGGTTCTCCACGCCCGAGGCGACCGAGACCGCCACGGTCATCACGTAGTCGACGAGCAAGGCGGCCGCGGCGACCAGTGACGGCATCCGTCCGAGATTCGCCCGGCTGACCGCATAGGCACCACCGCCGTCGGGGTAGGCGTGGCAGGTGGACCGGTAGCTCACCGTGACCAACGCCAGCAGCGTGACCACGACCACCGCGATCCATGGGGTCAGCAGGATGGCGGCCGCCCCACCCATGGCCAGCACCAGCAGGATCTCCTGGGTGGCGTAGGCGTTGGACGAGATCGGGTCGGAGCAGTAGACCGGCAGCGCGATCCGCTTCGGCAGCAGGGTCTCGTGCAGCTGGGCCGAGCGCATCGGGTTGCCGACCAGAATGCGCTTGGGAATTCGTAGGTTCGTGGTCACGACTCCAGCCAACGACCAATCCGGGCGACGTGGCGTGAGTCTTTACGGCTTCTTAGCGGGGCCGGGGCTGATGTTGACGCTGCCCATACGCCGGAAGTGAACGGCCTAGCCCCAGGCCCATCGGTGGCTCCGTCGAGGCGTCGCTGGGGGCGGGCGAATTGGCCCCCTATGGGTGACTGCGAAATGCTCGGCTGTCGCGATAATCTGCCAGGGACGGGATTGCGTCCTCCTCCCCCAACACCGTCGATAGCGAGCCACGATGACCCTGACCCTTCCCCGCCGTGCGGTGGTCGATCCGGATGAGCTACCAGCCTCTGTGTCGGCGCCGTCTGCGTCGGCGACTGCTACGGACACCTCGTCCGGTCAGCCGAGCGACCCCGAACGGGAATGGCTGCGCAAGCTCAACTGGGGACTGTTCGAAACCCTGGTCGAGTCGGCATTCTCCCGTGACGGCTTCGCCGTGGGGCCGGTGCCCCAGCGCCTCGATGGACGCGCCGACATGCTGCTGCAGCGCCGAGGCGAGCAACTCCTGGTGCAGTGCAAGTACTGGAAGGCGTGGCAGATCGGCACCTCTGCGGTGGCCGAGCTGCGTGGGCTGGTCGACGAAGCCGGCCTCGACAACGGGATGCTGATCACCGCGGGCACGTTCAGCCCGGAGGCTGCCGAGTTGGCCGAGGAGTCCGGTCTGCTCCTGCTGGACGGTGACGATCTGCTGCGGATGGCGGGCGGTGGGCCGGTCCTTCCACTGGCTGACGAGACCACCTCGCAGTGGGCGCTACCCAAGGGCTGGACGGCTTTCGGCGCACCGACCTGTCCGCTGTGTGAGGCCCCGATGCTGTACAAGCGGGTCCGGGCCGGTGAGCACACCGGAATGCGCTTCTGGGGGTGCCGCAACTACCCCACCTGCCGGGCCATTCGCGAAGTCGGGCCTGCGTATGCGGGCTTGCCGCTGGAGCGTCCGGTTCCCGGCGTTGAGGCCGGCAGCGCTGTCGTCCAGGATGCTGACGTTGCGCCGGATGCCGCTGTCGCGCAGGCCGTCGATCTTGTCGAAGATGCTGCCTCCGCCGAGGAGGCGGCGCCCGCCGCAGCTCTGATGGCGTCCCCGGACGCCATTGGCGTTCCGGAGACCGGCACCGAGCCGGCGGCCGAGGACGTCGTTGTCGAACCGGCCGCCGTGGTGCAGATGCTGCCGTCGGCTCCCGTCCCTACCGCCGCGGTCGCGGCTGCGCTCCCGGTGGCACCCCAGCCGGTGGCGTCGGTTCCCGCGGTGTCGCTGCCTTCAGTGCCGTTGCCGGCTGCGCCGGTGATCGAATCGCTGGTGGAGGACGCTGCACCGGCTGACGCTGTGCCGGTCGAAACGCCGGTGGCCGAAGTCGCGACCACGGTGGCTCTGCCGGTCGCTCCCCCGCCTGGTGCCGCACCGATCATCACCGAGCCGTCGGCCGTTGCCGCGGTCGACCCGGAGCCGATCGCGGAGGCGCCGGCGGTGGTCCTGCCGTCCGCCCCTGTTCCGCAGCCGTCGCCCACTGCGGCGGTGTCGTCGGCAGAGCCGGGCCCCGAAGTACCCAACGCCGAAGTGTTGAGCCCCGAAGCTTCGGTAGCCGCGGAGATGGCCCCTGCGCCTTTCCCGGCCGCGCCTGCCACGGACGTGCCCGCCGCGCCGGTTGCTGCGGTGATGCCGCCCGCTCCGGTTGCTGCCGCTCCGGTGTCTGCC